>CAZKTK010000053.1:8732-11787 GCA_964555535.1 uncultured Rhodospirillaceae bacterium | reverse complement strand
CCACGCTCCCCCAGACCATCATACCAACGCTTTTTGGGCGGCGGCGCAAGTCCGAGAGTGCGTCAGGCGCCGGCCGTGAAATCGAGATACAGGTCCAGCAGGCGCTCGGCGACGGTTCCGGGTTGGCCATTGGCGATGATGCTGTCGTCGATTTGCACCACCGGTACGACAAAGGAACTGGTGCTGGTAAGAAAGGCTTCGCGTGCGCCCTTGGCCTCTTCCAGGCTGAAGGCACGCTCGACCACGGACAGGCCGGCGTCGCGCGCCAATGCCAATAAACGCCGCCGTGTTATGCCGCTCAGGATGGCATTGCTCTCGGGGCGGGTAACGATGTTGCCGTCCTGGTCTACGATCCAGGCGTTCGAATGGGTACCCTCCGTCACCATGCCGTCGTCATCGACCTGCCAGGCTTCGAAAGCGCCGGCCTCGGCGGCGGATTGTTTCGTCAGCACGTTGGCAAGCAAGGCGACCGATTTTACGTCGCAGCGCCGCCAGCGCTGATCCGGCGCCGATATCACGCGCACGCCTTCGGTCAATGTGGTCGCGCTGGCCGGGCGAGCCGTTCGCGCAGTGGCGACTACCGAGGGGCGGACATTCTCGGGAAAGACATGGTTGCGGGGCGCCACGCCACGGCCGACCTGCAAATAGACAAGGCCCTCGTCGACCCTGTTGCGACGCACCACTTCGTCAAGAACGCTATCGAGCGCTGCGCGGCTCATCGGCACGCCGATGCCCAATTCGCCGAGCGACCGCTCCAGGCGCTCGTGGTGCCAGTCCTTGTCGACCAGCTTGCCGTCCAGGACCGCGACGACCTCATAGACTCCGTCGGCAAACTGCATGCTGCGGTCTTCGATGTGAACGTGAGCCGCATTGTGCGGAAGGTATCGGCCATTGACGTAAGCGACGCGGGTCATGGTTGCTCCAGGGATCGACGTTGCCAAAAGACGGGCGTTAATAGCACCAGCACGGCGAAGACTTCCAGACGGCCCACCAGCATGCCCGCCGCCAGCAGCCAGTGGGCGACACCGCCAAGCTGGGCGAGGCCCACATCGACGTGCGCGGCTTGCAGCAGCAGGGGCCCGGAATTGGTCAACGCACTCAACGCCAGCATCAAGGCCGCCGCAAAATCCAAACCTGTCGCCGACAGGCTGATGGTCAGCAGGATCTGGCTGAGCACGAACAGCACGAAGAACGACCACACCGTTTGCATGACCTTGTCATCGACTGCCGCGTGGCCGACCTTGACCAGGACCACGCCATGAGGGTGATTGAGGCGCTGCAGCTCGCGGGCGCTTTGGCGCAGCAGCAACAGGGCCCGCACGAGCTTGATGCCCCCTGCCGTGGACGCCGAGGCGCCACCGATCAGTGCCAGCCCCGCTAGCAGCAGAAGCCCGAACACCGGCATGGCAGCCGCCATTTCCTGTCCCGGAAAACCGGTCGTGGAGGCCGCCGATACCACGGCGAAGACCGCGTCGAGCAAGCCCGCCACCGTGCCGTTGGAACCGCCCGATATCTGAGCCAGCCAGAGAAGGGCCGCGGCGACGCCCAGCAAGACCAGCCAAAATCCCAACTCCGGGTCACGTCGATAGGCGTGCCGCCGCCCGCTCATGGCGGCCCAATGCACCAGGACGCTCATCGCCCCGGCCAGCATGAAGACGATCAGAACGACCTCGGCCATGCTATTGCCGAGCGCGGCGGGGCCCCCGCTGTTGGGGGTAAAGCCACCCGTGGACAAGGTGGCGAGGGCATAACACAGGGCGATGAAAGGCGGCAGGCCCGAGAGCACCAGCGCGACGAGGCAGAATGTGGTCAAGGTGACGTAGGTGATGGCGACGACCTTCAAGGCCTGGGTGAATTGCGGGCGGAAGGGCCCCTGCCCCCGGCGGCGGCCGACCTTGCTGATCACATCCGTCGGCATCGACAGGCTTGGCGCCAGCGCCACGGCAAACAGCAATGTGGCAAATCCGCCGAGCCACTGCAAAATCGCCCGCCACAAGACGATGCTGCGCTCCAAAGAGCCGGGATCGGCAAAGACGGTCAAGCCCGTCGTCGTGAGGCCCGACATCGCTTCCACGACGGCGATGCCGAAGGTGTCCACGCCGCCGCCATGAACGATGGGTATGGCGCCGAACAGGGCGAGAAATATCCAAGCCAGCACGGTCAGTGCCAGGGCCTGGCGGCGATCGATCCCGCGACCCGCATCACGGCCGGCGATGAACAGCGCGCCGCCGACAAACAGGGCCGCTCCGGCGCCGAGCGAGAAGCCGGCAACGGCGCGGCTTTCCCCTTCGCCCAACGCCAAAGCCAAGGGCAGGCATTCAAGCCCGGCGAAGGCAATCAGCAACAGGCCAAGAAGCTTGAGAAGCGAGGCCGAAACCATGGCTTTCTAAAAGAAGCCGATCGCGACCGCGAACATCCGCTCGACTTTCTTCACCACGTCATGGGGGGCGAACAGGATGACCCGGTCGTGTTCCTTGATGACGGTATCGCCCCGCGGCATGATCACCTCGCCATCACGCACCACGGCGCCGACGAGCACGCCTTTCGGCAGCTTGACCTCCTTCAAGGGGTCGCCGACCAGCGGTGATGTTTTCATCGCCTCCGCGTCGATGACCTCCGCTTCCCCGCCCCTCACCGTATAGACGGAGCGGATGCGGCCGCGTCGCACGTGCTGGAGGATGGTGGACACGGTAATCTCGCGCGGGCTTACCGACGCGTCGATCCCGAGGGGTGAAATCAGTGGCGCATAGGTGCCGGCGTTAATCAATGTCACCGCCCGCAGGCAACCGTGGCGCTTGGCGAGGACGGAAACCAATACATTCGCTTCATCGTTGTCGGTTACCGCGATGATGGTTTCCGCAGCCGAGACGTTGGCTTCCTCCAACAGGTCGGCATCGAGTGCATCGCCATTGAGCACGATGGCGTGGTCGAGTTCGTCCGCCACATACTCGGCGCGGGCCTTGTCGAATTCGATGAGCTTGAGGTTGATCGTCGGGCTGCTGCTTTCTATCAAGCGCGCCAGCAAGACACCGATATTGCCGCCGCCGACGATAAT
>CAZKTK010000053.1:0-8722 GCA_964555535.1 uncultured Rhodospirillaceae bacterium | reverse complement strand
ACAGGGTCATGGCGCGCGGCACAGCCGCGGTCTCGGAGATGAAGTAGATCTCGTCCCCCGGCTGCAGCTGTTCCATGGGATCCGGAAACAGGCTGCGATCTCCGCGGCTGATCGACACGATGGTGATGGCGAGATCCGGGAACAGCTCATTGAGCTGCCGCAATGGCGTATTGAGCACGGGACAGGCTTCGCCGAGACGCACTGCAACCAGCCTCACCTTGTCATCGGCGAAATCGGCCATGTCGAGCGCGCCCGGCACGTCGAGGCGGCGGGCGATGGAATGGGCGACCTCCATCTCCGGTGAGATGACCACATCGATTGGCATGTGGTCACGGCTGAAGAGGTCTGCCCAGGCGGGTTCCAGATAGGCCTGATTGCGCACGCGCGCGATCTTCGTGGGCACGTTGAACAGGGTGTGGGCAACCTGGCAGGCGACGATGTTGATCTCGTCTGACTGGGTTACCGCGATAAGCATGTCGGCGTCTTCCGCACCGCCCTGCATCAGCATGTCGGGATGGGAGGCGTAGCCCATCAGCGCCTGCACATCGAGGGCTTCTCCGACTTTCTGTATGCGCTCGCGCGAATGGTCGATGACGACGACGTCATTGTCTTCGGCGGCCAGATGGCGAGCGATATTGAAGCCCACCTCGCCGGCACCGCAAACCAGCACTTTCACGATGTCGCTCCGGGCGTTGCCTTAGCGGTCGTCGCCGGTGATGCCGAGCGTCTTCAACTTGCGATGCAAGGCCGAGCGCTCCATGCCGACGAACGAGGCTGTGCGCGAGATGTTATGTCCAAACCGGGTCACCTGCGCCTCCAAATATTGCTTTTCAAACATTTCGCGGGCTTCGCGCAGCGGCAGCCCGATGATCTCGGCATCGTTTTCAGGGCGCAGCGCGGCGGGCGTCTGCATCAACAGCTCGGCCGGCAACATATCGGAATTGACCGGTGTGCTGCTATTGCCCGGTGCCATGATCAATACCCAATCTATCACGTTACGCAGCTGGCGCACATTCCCCGGCCAATCGCAGGTCTGCAGGACCGCCAGGGCATCGCTGCTGAGTTGGCGGGGCACCAGCCCGCTCATGGCCGTCGCACTTTCGAGAAAATGATGAATCAGCAGCGGAATATCATCGCGTCGCTCGTTGAGCGGCGGTACGCGCAGCGGCACCACATTGAGCCGGTAATAGAGATCCTCGCGGAACCGCTTTTCCGCGATTTCCGCCTGCAGCTCACGGCTGGTCGACGCGATGACACGCACATCGACCTCGATCCTGCGGCTGCCACCGACACGCTGAAAGGTTTGTTCCTGCAGCACGCGAAGGATCTTGCCCTGGGTCTCCAGGGGCATATCGGCGATTTCGTCGAGATAGAGCGTGCCGCCATGGGCCTGCTCGAACATTCCCACCTTGCTCACCGCGCCCGGCGCCGCATTGCCGCCCTCGACCCCGAACAGCTCTTCCTCCATCCGCTCGGGCGTGATGGCGGCGGCGTTTATGGCAACGAAAGGCGCTTGCTCCCGACCCGATTGTGCGTGGATGGCGCGTGCGACGACTTCCTTGCCAGACCCGGCCGGGCCGCTAATCAAAACGCGGCTGCCGGTGGGTGCGACCTTGGTAACGGCATTACGCAATTGCTTGATCGACTGGGATTCGCCAACGATCTGGACCTGCGGTCCGGTCCGCATGCGAAGCTCCGCATTCTCGCGCCGCAATCTCGATGCCTCGAGGGCGCGCTCCAGACACAACAGCAAGCGATCCGCCTCGAACGGCTTCTCGATAAAGTCATAGGCGCCGAGCTTGATGGAAGTCACCGCCGTTTGAATATTGCCGTGGCCGCTGATCATGATCACCGGCATTTCCTGGGCTCGCTCCTTGAGCAGCTTGAGCAGGGCTATGCCGTCCAGGCGGCTGCCCTGAAGCCAGATATCGAGCAGAATGGCGTTCGGTTGACGGCCTTCGATCTCGGCTAGCGCACTGTTGGCGTCGCCGGCCTCGCGGGCCTCATAGCCTTCGTCCACAAGAATCCCGGAAATGAGCGAACGGATATCGCGCTCATCGTCGATTATCAGGATGTCAGTCGCCATCGGCTCGGGTCGTGGTCATGGCTTCCTTGGTCGCTTCAGCGTTCCGATCATCGCTCTATTCGGGGCGCGGAAAGCGCAATTGGGCGAGCGTTCCGCCTTCATCGCCCTCGACGAGGCTCACCTCGCCCCGGTGATCCTCCATGATCTTTTTGACGATGGCAAGACCAAGGCCGGTCCCGCCTTCGCGCGTCGTCACGTAGGGCTCGGTAAGGCGCGCGCGCTGTGACAGATCGTCCGGCAAGCCGCGGCCATTATCGGCGACGGAGACCACCAGATGCTCCGTTTCGCTGTCATCTATGGCGATATCGATTCGTCCGGGTGCAAGCTCTGCCCCGTCCTCGGCCTCGCGCCCGTTGATGGCATCGATGGCATTCTGCAAAAGGTTCGTCATGGCCTGGCTAGCCTGACGCGCGTCGCAGTGGACCACGGCGCTGCCTTCGAAGGCTTCGGCGTGGAAGGCAATTTCCGGGTGCGCCATGCGTTGCAGGGCCACAGCCTCGGAAACCAAGACACCAAGGTCCTCGTCGGCGAATTCAGGCGCCGGCAAGCGAGCAAACGCGGAAAACTCATCGACCATGCCGCGAATCGCTCCGACCTGCCGGACAATGGTATCGATACAGGTGTTGAACACATGTTCGGGGTCGTTCACATCGTCAGCGAACTTGCGGCCCAGTCTCTCCGCGGCGAGCTGGATCGGGGTCAGCGGGTTCTTGATTTCGTGAGCCACACGTCGTGCAACGTCAGTCCACGCGGCGGCGCGCTGAGCACGGACCAGGTCTGTCACGTCGTCGAAGGTCACCACATAGCCGCCACCGCCGCCGCCCTGCACGCCGATGCGCACCATCAGATCGCGAGCATGGCCGTCGCGCACCAGAGAGACCTGTCCCTGGATAAGCCGTCGCCGGTCATGGCGCAGATTGGCGAGCAGCTCGGCCATTTCAGGCACGGCGGATTCCAGCCTCTGGCCGATCAGCGACTCCGCATCGCATGCCAACAGCTCCATTGCCGAGCGGTTGGGCAGAAAGATGCGCCCGTCGTCGTCCAAGCCAATGACGCCGGCGGAAACGCCGAACAACACGGCCTCGGTAAAGCGGCGGCGATTGTCGATTTGTTCATTGGCATCGACCAGGTCCGCCCGTTGGCCTTCGAGCTGGCCCGTCATGCGATTGAAGGCACGGCTCAGCACGGCGATCTCGTCGCCGTCCGGCCTTTCTTCGACGCGCACGCTGAGGTCGCCGTCGCGCACGCGTTGCGTGGCGCCGACCAGCGCGGAGATGGGGCCGATCAAGCGGTTGGAGAACATCAGGCCCATCCAGACCGATGCGAAAAGCAGCATGAGAGCCACGGTCACATAAAGCAGGGTGAAGGTGATCTGAATGCCCGAATGCCGGCTCTCCAGGGCCTGGTACTCGCTGACCGCACTGGTCAGTCGGGTCATATGATTGAGCACTGTTGAATCGACAAACCGGCCGACATAAAGATAAGCGCCGATCATCGCATCGATGCGGGCCAGGGCGCGCACGCGATCGCTGGCATCGCTGGTCATGATCACCACCTCGCCCTCGGCGGCGCGGCGCAGCGCAGAATTCTCGATGGGATCGAACTCAAGCACGAAGCTGAGCTGGCTGCGGGCCAGTACCTTGCCGTCCCCTCGCGTGATGATCGCCTCGGCCAGCGAGCGCTCGACCGCAAGCGCGTCGACGATGCGGTTCAATGCTTCGGGCGAATCGAGAAGTGCCGGCGGCTGGCGATTGAGCACTGCGACCATGGACAGGATGTCCGCCCGGATGAAACTGCGATGATCGCTGAGATAGGCCTCCGATACCGCTAAAGAGCGTTCGAGCGCGGTGCGTACCCGGTCATTGAACCAGGACTGGATACCGAGATTGAAGAAGGTAGCGGAAAACACCGCAACGATGATCGCCGGCGCCACCGCGACGATGCTGAACATGCCAACCATGCGCCCTTGCAGGCGCGCACCGGCGAAACCCTGGCGGCGGGCTATCCATAGGCGCACCAGGCGCCAGGCCACTAATGCGCCGAGCAGAAGCAGCAGGACCAGGTCGACGTTCAACAACACCAGGATGGTATTGGGGTCGGCGCCCTCGGGCGATAGCGATCCCGTAAGCGCGCCGTATGTGGTGATGCCGGATATGACGGCGCCAAGGGCGAGTGCGAAAGCGAGCTTGCGGCTGAGGCCGACCCGTTCGGCCCACTCAATGCCCCGCTTCAGGCGGGTTGGAGGAGCGGTATCCGCATCCGCGCTCATCGGACTGCCCGAGAGACCTGAATGCCGAGCTCGCGAATCTTCTTTCGCAGCGTATTGCGATTGAGCCCGAGCACCTCGGCGGCCCGTACCTGGTTGCCGCGGGTCGCGGCGAGCGTGCGCAGTATCAGCGGCCGTTCGATCTCACGCAGGATCCGGCCGTAGAGCCCGGCCGCCGGCAGCGTATCCTTGTGAGCCGCGAAATATTGCGCCACGTGGCGGTCGACGGAATCGCCCAGGCTGTCGCCTTCGGTATCTACCGCTGCCTCGACCACCGGGCGGCTGCCCGCGAGCTCGTTCTCGATGATGGTGGCACCGATGCTGTCATCCGTGTAGAGCGCCGCGAGTCGGCGCACCAAGTTTTCCAGCTCGCGGACATTGCCCGGCCAATCATGGGCTTGCAGCAGACGCATGGCCTCGCCGTCCAGCGACTTGCCGGGCAGCCCTTCCTCCTGCACGCGCGCGAAGAAATGGCGCACCAGCAGGGGCACATCCTCTGTACGCTCACGCAATGGCGGCAGGCGCAGGGGCACGACGTTGAGGCGATAATAGAGATCCTCGCGAAACAGGCCCTGCTCCACCAGAGCGCCCAAATCGCGGTGCGTTGCTGCGACGATGCGGACATCGGTGCGGATGGGCTGGCGCCCGCCCACGGTCGTGAACTCGCCTTCCTGCAGCACCCGCAGCAATCGAGTCTGGGCCTCAAGGGGCATGTCGCCGATCTCGTCGAGGAAGAGCGTGCCGCGATTGGCCTGCTCGAACCGTCCGGGCGATCGCGTGGTGGCGCCCGTGAATGCGCCCTTTTCGTGACCGAACAGTTCGCTTTCAATCAATTCGCGCGATATGGCGGCCATGTTGATGGCAACGAAGGGATGCTTGCCCCGTTTGCCGAAATCGTGCAGGGCGCGGGCGAACAGCTCCTTGCCGGTGCCGGATTCGCCGGTAATCATCACCGTCAAGTCCGTTCCGATCAGCCGCGCCAGGACGCGATAGACTTCCTGCATCGCCGGCGAGCGGCCGACCAGCGGCAGGTTGTCATCCTCCCCCGGCTGCGCGGACAGGGCGGATTGCTGTGGCGTCGGCTCCGACAGTGCGCGCTTGACCACGCTGATCACTTCGTTGAGATCGAAGGGCTTCGGCAGATATTCGTAGGCGCCGCGCTCATTGGCGCGAATGGCCGTCATCAAAGTGTTCTGTGCGCTCATGACGATCACGGGCACATCCGGGCGCGCCTTCCTCAAGCGCGGCAGCATGTCCAGGCCGTCCTCGTCGGGCATGATCACGTCCGTAATGATCAGGTCGCCCTCGCCATTGGCCGCCCAGCGCCACAGCGTCGAAGCCATGCCCGTGGCACGAACCGTGTAACCGAGGCGACCGAGTGCCTTGCTCAGGACTGTGCGAATGCTGCTGTCGTCGTCGGCAACGAGAATGGTCGAACCTACGGCCATGCTATCCCCGCCTTAACGTGTCGTCGGCAGCCGCACGGTGAACGTGGTGCGCCGGCGTCCGCTCTCGCACTCGACCAGACCGCCATGGTCCTCGACGATCTTTGCCACCAGGGACAGGCCAAGCCCGGTTCCGGTCTTCTTGGTTGTAACGAAAGGCTCGAACAGGTGATTGCGCAAGTCCTCCGGCACGCCCGGCCCATTGTCCTGAACCGAGACCACGATGGGCAGGTCGTGCCGTCGGCCATCGCCAAGATTGGAAAAGCGCAGCCCGTGGTGATAACTGGACGTAATTTGGATTTCGCCGCCTTTGGCCGGTACGGCCTCCATGGCATTCTTGACGATATTGAGAAAAACCTGCACCAGCTGGTCCCGGTTGCCGTAGACGGGTGGCAGCGACGGATCGTAACGCTCGATGAAACGCATGTCCCCATCGGCGCTGCTCTCGCAAAGCCGGCGCACATGCTCCAGGACCGTGTGAATATTGATCTGGTCGCGGTCCAAAGGCCGGTCGTCCGCGAAGATGTCCATGCGTTCGACCAAATCGCGAATGCGGTCCGCCTCGCTGCAAATAAGCTGGGTCAGGTCATGCTCGGATTCGTCAACCGATTGCTCCAGCAATTGTGCAGCACCGCGTATGCCCGAGAGCGGGTTCTTGACCTCATGAGCCAGCAGTGCCGAAATCCCCGTGACCGAGCGTACCGCGCCGCGGTAGGTCAGCTGACGGTCGAGCTGCTGTGCCATGGCGCGCTTTTCCAGGCAGATCACCACCATGTCGGGGGACTTCCCGAGAGGCGTGACCTTGACATCCACCGGATGCTCGCCGAAGCGCGGACTGGCCAGCTTGACGCCGTATTCGGCAACCGAATAGCCGCGCTCGAAAACCTGCTCGATCAACGACAGCAGCTGACTGTTCTCCGCCACCAGATCCGTCATGCGGTGCCGCGTGAGAAACTCCTCGCTGCCGCCCAACATGTTTTCGGCCGCCGGGTTTGCCGCCGTCACCTTGTAGTCGCGATCCACCGCGACCACGGCGACGGGCAAGGCTGCCAGGATCGCCGAGCGCGCCGCCAACACCTTGGCGTCCTCCCGCGCGCCATCAAGCGGCATTGGCATAAGTCTCGGCCCCAAACAGGTTGCGTAAAGCGTCGATGACGGCGGCGGGCTCGGTCAGGCGAAAGACGGTCTCGCGAAAACGAGCCGCACCCGGCAGGCCCTGTGCGTACCAGCCAAGATGCTTGCGGGCATTACGCAAGCCGCGATCGGTGCCGTATTGCGTAAGCATGGCCTCGTAATGCTCCAACACGACGGCAAGCCGCTCCGATAGAGAAAGCGGCGCCGGTTCCCTGCCACTCGCCAGGAACGCGGCCACCTGCCCCGGAAACCACGGACGGCCGCAAGCGGCGCGGCCGATCATCAGGCCGTCGGCGCCGGAGCGCCGCATGATCTCTGTAGCCGCCGCGAAATCCGTCACATCCCCGTTAGCGATGACCGGCACCGTCACGGCATCCTTGACCGCTCCGATGAAATCCCAGTCCGCATGGCCCGAATAGCGTTGATTGCGCGTGCGACCGTGCACCGTCACCATTTGAATGCCGCAATCTTCGGCAATGCGGGCGAGCTCTGGCGCATTGCGGCAGGACTCGTCCCATCCGGTGCGCATCTTCACGGTCACCGGCACCTCGACCGCGGCCACCACGGCCTTGAAGATGCGTGCCGCCTTGGCCTCGTCGCGCATCAAGGCAGAGCCGGCCATGCCGTTCACCACCTTCTTGGCGGGACAGCCGAAATTGAGATCGATGATCGCGGCGCCGCGGTCGCGTGCCAGTTTGGCGGCCTCGGCCATGATGTCCGGATCGCAGCCGGCGAGCTGAATTGACAGCGGCGCTGCTTCCGCTGCCCCCCGAGACATGGTCAAGGTTCGCCGGTTGGCGTGGATCAACGCCTGGCTGGCAATCATCTCGGAGACCACCAAGCCGGCCCCGAAACGCTTGGCGAGACGGCGGAAGGGCAAGTCCGTGACCCCCGACAAGGGAGCCAGGATCACCGGATTGTCCGGCGTGATCGGGCCGATCCGCAGGGTCATGGTGCAGCTGTCTTTCAAATTTGCCTAATTCTTGGGCAAACTAGGGCCATCGTCCCTAAATGGCAACGCCGAGCTGCGTCACTTCGCGAAACCTGATGCGGTTGGCGATTTGCGCCGGCTCGGTCATACGCAGGCCCGGGAATCGGGCAAAAAGCTTGCCGATGGCAATGGCGCATTCGATGCGCGCCAGGGCGTTGCCGGCACAGACGTGCACGCCGAGGCCGAAGGAGAGGTGCCGGTTCGGCCGCCGGCCGATATCGAACCTGTCAGGCTCGGGAAACGGCTCCGGATCGCGATTGGCGGCACCGATCATGAGGTGCACGCTGGTCCCCGCCGGGAGGTCCACATCCCCTACCCTGGCAGGCGCCGTGGAGCGCCGGTTGTTGATCTGGATCGGCGCCTGATAGCGCAGGATCTCCTCGACACAGCTTTCGACCAGGCCGGCATCGTCGCGCAGCCGCCGCACCTCGTCAGGGCGGCGCAACATCTCGTGGATGCCGTGGGAGATCATGTTGGTCGAGGTCTCGTGCCCGGCATTGAGCATGAAGATGCATTGATGCAGAAGCTCCAGCTCGCTCAGGGTCTCGCCGTTCTGTTCCGCGTTCATCAGGGCGGTCAGCACTTCGCCGGTCGAGCCGTCGGTGGGATTCGCCCGCCGATGGGCCACGAGCTCACGCAGATAGGCTTTGAAATCCTCAACAGCCCGATTGCCCTCGTCCAACTGGGCCTGCGTCAGGGTCGGCTCGAGCGCCGTCAGGATGGCCACCGCCCAATCGCGGATCAAGGTGCGATCCTCGCGCGGCACGCTGAGCATGTCGCAGACCACTTCGATCGGCAGG
>CAZKTK010000052.1:0-11845 GCA_964555535.1 uncultured Rhodospirillaceae bacterium | reverse complement strand
GAGCCCACCATGTCGCAGAACATCACCGTGATCTGGCGGCGCTCGGCCTGACTGCCGGGCGCACTCGCGTCCTGCTCATTGTCCGCCATTGCCGCCAAGAGCTTACGCCGCGGCCCAATCGGCAGGCCCATGTCCTTGAGATCCGCGTCGGTGACATGACGCAGGGTGGCGAGGTCGATCTCCTCGGCCTCGAACGCCTCGGCGAACTCGCCAAGCCCCAATTCCTCAAGCCATGCGCGAATGGACTGCATTGCCGCCTGCCCCCCAGTGGCGGCAGCTTATATCATATGGCCTCAGCCCTGATAGCTCTCGGCGAGGTCGCCGTCGCGGGTGCAGAAGCCGCCGGCGCCGGGCACCTCGTCGCTGAGGGTCGCAGCCGTGTTCATCTCCGCCCAGCCCGGATTAGCGCTAGCATGGCTCGAGAACAGCCAAGCGCGACTTTCCCGCTCGCGCGTCACGGGCGGCTGCCAGCAATAGCTGCGCAGACAGAACTTGACGGGCAGCACCGCTTCGTCGTCAGCGGCAGGCGGCAGGGCCGCCGTCTCGACGTCCGACAGCATGTCTGCCCGGATCCGGAAATGGCAGGACACATCCTTGTCTGCCCCATAGGTTTCGGCAAGGGCGGGCAGCAGTTCGATAAGGCCTTGATCGGGCAGCGCGCTGTCCCACTCGCCGAACTCGTTCAGCTTGGCGGCGATATCCGCCGGCGCGTCGCCCGCCGCCGTTCGCTCGCCGATCCATCCGCGCACCGCCGTATCGGTCTCAACCGTCGGCGCGATGGCCGGCACCAGGGTGAAGGCGGCAACCAGGCCGGTGCGCAGCGAGCCTGCATTGACATAGACGCCGGACAGCACCGCCAGCGCGACAAACACCGTCAAGGGCAGCTGCAGGGGGCCTGACGGAGAGGCACCGCCCGTCGCCGCGGCGCCGGCATGCCCCAGCGCCAGGCCGTGATAGGCCGCCAGGGCGACACCCGAGCCCAGCAACGCCAGTGGCAGCATGGGAAACTCCGCCATCATGGTGAGGGGATCGCCGTGCCAGGGCAGGTTCCGGGTTTCGGCGATCGGATCCATACCGGTCATAACGGTGGCGGTCACGAAGACGCCGAGTATGGCGGTGCCGAGCGCCAGGGCCGGCGGCAATTGCCGCGCGGCCGCCGCCGTCCAGTGATCGTGAATGGCGGCGCGCAAGGCCGCGCGGGTGAGGAAGCCGCCGCGGGGATAGGCCAGCAGGCAGACAACGGCCGATGCCGCGACGGCCAACACCGCGACGGCCGCACCCAGCAACAGCATGAGCCCGTCACTGGCGATCACCGCCCAGATCGGGTGGTAATGGTCGGAGATAGCGGAGAGCAAGACAAGCAACGCGGCCTGCACTGCGCCGGCCAGGACCAGTCCGAGCCAGATTTGCGCAACGGCATAGCCGAGGCTGATCAACAGGCGCGCGGGCCAGGTGAGCGGTGCCGCACCCTCGCTTGTCACCGGCCGCAGCCCGGCCACGGTCCAGGCGATCACAGCCAGAACAAAGTAAGACACAGGCGGGCGCGGCGAACATCGCCTCGAGTTGGCTGAAGGCCAGCACGATCAGGGCCGAGTAGAGCACGGCTTGAATGATATGGCCGACAATTCCGCCAGTACCGAGATCGCTCGCATCCGAGGACATCATGCACCCCTCCGCATCCACACGCGCGTGAACTCGCAACGAATCGTAACACGTAACGATTCGCGATGCAGGGAATTATGCGCCGGTACGTGCCTCTGCCAGAGCTGCGGGCAATGCCGCTGCAAGCAGGTCGAGGTCGCCGTCGAGCCCGGCGCTGATGCGGATGCAGCGGTCCAGCGGTGCGACGCCCGGCATGCGCACGAACACGTCTCGCCTGGCCAGTGCCTCGAGCACGGCGCGAGCAAAGGTGCCGTCGCCGCCGCAGTCGACGGCAACGAAATTGGTCGCCGACGGCAGGGTGGCAAGGCCATTGTCGGCAGCGATGGCGGCGATGCGTTCGCGCGCCGCTGCCACCTTGGCGACAACGTTCGTCAAATGGTCCGCATCCGCAAGCGAGGCCAGGGCCGCGACCTGGGCCATGCGGTTGACGCCGAAATGGTTGCGCACCTTATCGAAGGCGCCGACCAAGCCGGCCTCGCCGATGGCGTAGCCGATGCGCCCGCCCGCCAGGCCATGGGCCTTGGAGAAGGTGCGAAAGCGCAGCACCTTGGGGTTGGCGACATCGAGCGGCGGCACCACGCCTGCCGGTGCGAAATCCGCATAGGCTTCGTCGAGCACCAGCACGCAATGCTCTGGCACGCCCGCGATCATGGCCTCGACGCTCGCCGCATCCGACCAGCTGCCCATGGGATTGTCCGGATTGGCGAAATAGATCAGGCGTGCCTTCTCCCCCACCGCCAGGTCGAGCAAGGCTTGGGGGTCCTCGCGGTCGTCGCGATAGGGCACGGCGACCAATCTGCCGCCGAAGCCGACAACGTGAAAATTGAACGTGGGGTAGGCGCCGAGCGAGGTCGCCACGGTCACCCCCGGCTCGACGAACAGGCGCACCATGTAGCCGAACAGGGCATCGATGCCCTCGCCGACCACGATGTTCTCGAAGCCCACCCCATGATGCGCGGCAAGGGCGGCCTTCAGGTCATGATTCTCGGGATCGCCATATTGCCACAGCGACGACGCCTCGGCCTGCATCGCGGCGACGGCTTTCGGCGAGGGGCCGAAAACGCTTTCATTGGCACCGATGCGCGCACGAAACGGTTGGCCGCGGCGGCGCTCCAGCGCCTCCGGCCCGACGAAAGGAACGCTCTGCGGCAGGCTATCCGCGAGCGGCGTGAAGTCGTAGTCGCTCACGCCCGCCCTCCCATGCTCAGTCCGGCTCGGGCCAGTATAGCACGAAGCCGTCGCGGTTCGGCATCTCCACCTCGGGCAGGCTCTCGGCATCGAGCACGAGATCTTCCTCGATGATATCGTTCCGGCTCAGCAAATAGGCCGTGACCGCGTAGACGTCGTCATTGCTCAGCGACATCGGCCGGTCATAGGGCATGGCGCGGCGCACATAATCGAACATCGTGGTCGCATAGGGCCAATAGCTGGCTACGGTTTTAACCGGACTGTCGCTTGTCAGGGAATCGATGCCGCCGACCAGGGCATCGGCAAAGCCCTCGCCGCCCCTGCCGCCCCTGCCGTGGCAGCGCTCGCAATGAACCGCATAGATGCGCTCGCCTGCGGTGGCATCGCCCTGGCCTGGGGGCAGCGTGGCGCCGTCCGGCGCGATGCTGATATCCCACTTGGCAACCTCTTCCGCAGAGACCGGCTCGCCCAATTCCGGGCCCGGCTCGGCGAAAGCGGGCGCGGCCACGCACAAGGCGGCGGCAAGAGCCCAGGCCGCGCAGCGATCAGATATAGACATTGCTGACTTCTCCGTTGGCGGCAATGCCCCAGGTCTGGATGGCGTTGCAGTGGTAGAGATGGCCCGCGGCATATTGCTCCGACCAGACATCGCGGCGCAGTTGCGTGTTGCCTTTTTCGTCCGTGGCGCGGCTTTGCAGCACCGTCGGCTCGCCGTCCCAGCGCCAGGGCAGGCGAAAGCGGGTCAGCGCCATCGGCAGCACCGGGCCGTCGAGCGCCGCGTCCGCCCAGCTCTTGCCGCCATCGGCCGAAACCTCGACGCGGCTGACGCGGCCGTAGCCCGACCAGGCGAGGCCGGAGACCTGATAGAGCCCGGGCCCGCGCATGGTCAGCCCCGTCGCCGGGCGCGTGATGGCCGACTTTACATCCATGCGGAAAGTGAACTGGCGTGCCATGCCATCCGGCATGAGGTCGGAATATTTCGAGGTCTCGTCCTTTGTGTGGGTCGGGCCCTCGGTGACCTTGATGCGGCGCAGCCACTTGACCGACATGTTGCCTTCATAGCCTGGCAGCACGAGGCGCATGGGATAGCCGTTCTCGGGGCGCAGGCGCTCGCCGTTCTGGTAGATCGCGACGATGGCGTCGTCGAGGCCCTTCTCCATGGGGATGCTGCGGCTCATGGCGGCGGAGTCGGCGCCCTCCGCCAGGATCCACTTGCCGCGCGGGTCGAGCCCGGCTTCGTCGAGCAGGATGGATAGCGGGATGCCCGTCCATTCGGCGCCGGAGATGAGGCCGTGGATCATGCCCACTGGCACCTGCATGGGTTCGGCGAACAGGTTGCTGTTGAAGAAACTGTTGCCGGCGCATTCGATGAACAGCAGCCGGCTGGTCATGGGGTAGCGCAGCAGGGCTTCCATGTCGAATTTGAGCGGCTGGGCGACCAGGCCATGGATGAGGAACTCGTGGCGCTCCGGATCGATCAGCGGGCGGCCATTGTGGCTGCGCTCGAAATGCAGGCCGTTGGGCGTGATGGTGCCTTCCAGGTTCTGCAGCGGCGTCATGCCGACGCCGGCGCCGGGCGCCAGCTCGCCATAAGGCTGAAGCACGGTGCGCGCGGTCGCCTCCTCGAAGCGGGCGGGATCGCCATAGGCGCGAAAGGTATTGCCCGGCACGGTCATCCAGCTCGGCGCATCCTGGCCGATGGAATCCGCCGCGGACACTGCCGTCGGGATGGCTGCCGCCGCGGCAGCGCCGCCGGCAATGAAATTGCGCCGGTGCAACAGGCCGCCGCCGGCGACGGGCTCTCCCAGCCTCTCGGCGGCAGGCCGGATGTCCTTCTTTGCCATGGGTTCCTTCCCTCTTATTCCGCCACCACGGGCTCGGCCGCCTTGGCCGGCGCGATATCGGGCTTGGCCTCAAGCCGCTCCAAACGCTCGCGCCGTGCCACCAAGGGCGGGCAGATATGATCGTCCTGATAGGCGACCTGGCAGGCGAGACAGTGATAGCACTCGTTGAGATTGATGCTGCCGTCGTCGCCGATTGCCTGCACGGGGCAAAGCGGCTGGCAGGTGTTGCAGCTGCGCCCGCATTCGGGGCGGCGCTTCAGCCAAAGCAGCATGCGCCAGCGCCCGAGAATGGCGAGGCCGCCGCCGAGCGGACAGAGATAGCGGCAATAGGCGCGCTCGACGAAAAGGCCGACGGCAAGAATGACAAGGGCGAAGGCCACATAGGGCCAGGCGCGCACGAAGCCAAGCATGATTGCCGTATTGAAGGGCTCGATCTCGACCGCACGCGCAACCCGCGGCTGATCGATGAAGACGAGCGCGACCAGCGCCATCGCCGCCACATATTTCAGCGCCCAGAGCCGCTCGTTGAGCGCTGTCGGCACGCGACGCTGGCGCACGCCGAGGCGCCTGGCGGCCTTGTTGAGCAGCTCCTGCAGGGCCCCGAAGGGGCACAGCCAGCCGCAGAAGATGCCGCGCCCGAGCAACAGCAGGGCAAGACCGGCGAAAGAGAGCAGAATCATCGTGACCGGATCGAGCAGCAGCGCTTCCAGCCCACCCCCCTGGAAGGGCGCCCGCACAAGTGTGATGAGATGGGCGATGGAGAGCTGCGCGCCCGCATACCAGCCGATCCAGACCAGCGAAAAGGCGAGAAAACCGCCGCGCAGCCAGGGCAGCCATCGCGGGTTGCGCACGAGCCGCGTCTGGGCCAGAAGCACCGCCGACAGCGCCGTGAGGGCGGCCACCAGAACGGCTATCTTGGCGCGCTGGTCGTGCCACACCGACAGCCACAGCGGCGGCACTTCGGCTATCCGATTGTCGGCCGCGGCGACCATGCGCGGGGTGGCCTCGATCACCAGCTCGGCCGGCAGCGCATACGGCACCGCGAAACGCGCCGCCCCATCGAAGGCGATTTCCAACAGCCAGGGCCGGGCACCGTCGAACCCGCTTTCCGCCGGAATGCGGACCAGCGCCATCTCGGCGAAAGCCGGCGCGCCAGCCGCCGCAAGACCCGCCAGCGGCTGCATATGGAGATCTTGCAGGGGCAGTGTCACCGCACCCTGGCGCAGGCGCAGCGCGCTCGCAGCTGCCGTGCCGGCAAGCGCACCGCCGCCCTGGCGCAGGCCGGCACGGCCCGCCGTCGCCACCAGTAGCAGAGAATCGCCTTCGGCCGAGTTGGCCATGGCGGCGTCATGTTCCGTCTCGCCAAGCAGATTGCGGCCGATAAGGGCCGGCGTCGCCAAGGCGGCGGCCAGATCGGCGAAGACCATGTCGGCCGGGCCGCTGCCGAGCGCGCCGGCATAGGCAGCGACATCGCCATTGCTCAGCGTCAGGCGGCGCACGGCGCCGATGGCTTGCAGACCACCCCAATCCATCGGGCGATAGCGCGCCAAGTCCAGCCTGCGGCCTTCGCGGGCGCAGGGGCCGAGCAGGTCGCGGGAGACGGCAACCTCTCGTCCGGCACGATAGACGGCATCGAGCAGGGCCAGCACACTGGCCTCGCCGCGCCCGCCATAGCCCGCAGGCACGGTGGGGGCGGGAGCGAGCAGGTCGAGACCGGTAAGCCCGGCCAGCGCCGCTTCCAGCGACTCGCGGCCGCCGAGGTTGCGCAGCATGGGTTCGTCGGCGCCGATCAAGACGGCGCCGGTGAGCTTGGCGTGCAGGTCGATACCCACAAGAATGTCGAACAGGCTGCCGCCATAGCCGCGCGGTTCGGCGAGATCGCCCACGGAAAGGACATAGCCGGCGATATCGCCGTCTCGGATCACCGCGGCGGCGGAAGGCCGGCCCTCGCTCGGCTCGACCCTATCGGCGCCGGGAAAGGCCTGATCGAGGCGCTCGGGCGTCAGACGATCGGCAAGCGGATCGGGCCGCGCCGCGTGGGATACCGAGGCCAGCCCGATGACGCAAAGCAGCGCAGCGATGACGAGCCGTCCGATCGTTTCGCGCACGAGGATTCCCCAAACAAGCGCCGCTGCATCGCGCGGCGGGTGTTGCATAGCAAGAACCGGCGGGCTCGGAAAGCGGGCTTTTTCGCTTATGCCGCGGCGGCGCGGGCGGCGCGCTTGCGCTGTTGCGCGAGCGGCGGGCAGCTGCCAGGGTCGAAATACTCGACCTGACAGTCCAGGCATTGGAAGCACTCGTTCATGTCGGTGCTGCCGTCACCGCGGATGGCGGCGACAGGGCAGGCACGCTGGCATACCGAACAGGGGCTGCCGCATTGCGGGCGCTGTCTGAGCCAACGCATCACGTGCCAGCGCCCGAGCACGCTGAGCGCGCCGCCGAGGGGACAGAGGAAGCGGTAGAAAAAGCGCTCGATGAAGAGACCCAAGGCGATGAGGACGCCGGCATAGAGCACATAGGGCCAGTGGCGCGCGAAGCCGACGACGATGGCAGTCTTGAAGGGCTCGACCTCGGCCGCGAGCTGCGCGGCGTCGGTCGACCATATGGCAAGGCCGAAAATCACCAGGGCCGCCAGATATTTGATCGCCGACAGGCGGTCGCCGAGGCTCTCCGAAATGGCGATCTGCGGCAGCCGCAGGCGGCGTGCGATCACGGCCGCTATCTCCTGCAAGGCGCCGAAGGGACAGAGCCAGCCGCAAAATATACCGCGCCCCCACAGCAACAAGGTGATCAGCACATAGACCGAGAGCAGGAAGATCAGCGGGTCGAGCAGCACCACGGTCGGGTCCAGGCTCGAGACCATGCTGCGCGCATAGGTGACAATGTTCAGCGTGGTCAGCTGGGCATCGACGATCCAGCCGAGCCAGACCAGGACCACGCCGAGAAACCCGGGTCGCAGCGTGCGGTAAAGGCGGCGGCTGCGCAGCAAACCGAAGAGGACATAGTTCGGCGCCTTGAAGCCGGCTTCCTCAAGCGCCAGGTCGCTGCCGGTGACGTAACCGCCCGGCAGGGTGTAGGGCAGGGTGTAGGTGGTGTCGCCGATATCGAATTCGAGTGTCCAGGGCTTGAACACATCGAAGCCGTCGCGCGCGCCGAGGCGGAACATCACGCGTTCGCTGAGGAACGGCGCGCCGTCGGCGATGATCGATGGCTTGCCGAGCTTGTTCTCGCGCGACAGGGCCAGGATCTTGCCGTCCTGCACGATGCGCACGCCCTCATAGGGAGCATCGCCGCGGGGTGTCTTGCCGAACAGCGCCGGATTGCCGGTGCCGGCAAAGACCAGCAGATGGTCGTCGCTGCCGAGCTCCGAGATGTGGAAGGTGTGCCAGCTGTCGCCGAAGAAATTGCGGCCGATGCCGGGCGGTGTGGTGAGAGCGGCGTAGACGTCGAGCGGTTCGCCGTCGGGGCGCGGCACGGCGAGATGGGTCACCGCGCCCTGGTCCAGCAGTGCCTGCCAGCTGCGCGGCTCGTAGCTTCCCATATCGACCATGACGCCGCTCTCAAGGCCGTCGATCATGCCGTATTGCGCGGCGATCTTGCGCGCCGAGGAGAGCACCGCAGAGCGCATCAGCTCGGTGCTCACCGTGGCGCCGGAAATGGCGTCGGCGGCCTCGCGCACATTGCGCAGGGACTGATCGACCGGAAAACCGGCCAGCTGGCGGAAGAAGGCGTCCAGGCGCGCGGGCGGAATGGCGCTGTGGCTGATGATCGGTTCGTGATGCTCGACCACGTGCACACCGCGCAGCCTCCCCTCCAGATCGAGGCCGACGAGCAGATCGAAAGGCTCGCCGGTGAAGCCGCCGATAGGATCGGTGTCGAAGGTCGAGAGCACGTAGCCGGCAAGCACATCGTCGACGAGCACCTCGGCGATGGCGGGCTCGCCGGCGATCTCGCCAACCTCGTCCGCGTCGGGGAAGGCCTGGTCGAGCGCGCGGGCCGAGAGGCGGCGCTCGAGGGGATCCTCCTTGTCGACGGCCGCGGCGGCGGCGAGACACAGGCGATATGCGGAAAGGGCAGACATGGGATGCAGGACGGATACGGCTTTGCGGCGGCTTTGTCTATGGCGTTGCCAGGATCGGCTGCGCCAATATCCACAGGCTGAGCACCGTATAGGCGACCATCAGGGCCAGCAGCGGCAGGTGTGCCAGATTGGCCGCTCGCGGCGACGGCGCCGCAGCCTGCATCGCCACATGGCCCAGCACCACGGCTATCACATGGCCGACGACGATGGCACCGAGGGCCACGAACCAGGCCGTGCCGGCGGTAAACAAGCCCGGGTCGACGACGCGCCCGGCGGTTCCGAAAAGATCCCAACCATAGCCGAAGGGATCGGAGGCAAGCGGTATCGCCAACTGCCCGGCGATAGCCAGGAACGAGAGATAATGCGCCACATGATAGGCGATGGCGATGGGCAGCAGCGTCGGCGCGATGCGGCCGGCCAGGGACCAGGTGTCGTGCCGGCTCAGAATCGCCCGCATGAGCCGCATGACGGCGAGCAGGATCGCCAACAGAACCCAGGGAAACGCCGCCATGGCCAGGCTCTCGATACCGATCAGCGCGGTGCCGAACAGGTCGCGCAAGGCCACCAGCGCCGGGAAGGCCGCATCGGTCTCGAAAATGCCGTTGACGACTATCATCCAAGCCTCGGTCTCCATCAGCCCGTCAAAGGTGACGCTGCCCAGCATGAGAGCGACGAAGATGGTCTGCGAGGGCGACAGCGGCACGTCCGCAACGAGCCCCGCGCCCCAAGGCCGCAGCACCAGGCTGCGCTCGCCGCCGGGGCCGAGCGGCGCGAAGCGCCCGAACAGGGCGAAGGCGACCGACAGCGCCTCGCCGTTTCGCAGCCAGACCTCTGCGCCGTAGAGGGTCATGGCGGTCCAGGTGAGCAAGGAATAGGCGATGACGACCCGGGCAAGGGTGGCCGGCTCCTCGCTGCGCGGCCACACCGTCTCTATCCAGATGAAGACCGTGAACAGCCCGATGGCAGGCCAGCAGCCGAGCCCTTCCGGATAGACCCGTCGTGGCCGCGCGCGCCCCAGCAGCCAGCGGTGTAGGGTGGCCCAGGGATTGAGCAGCGGCCAGAGATTGCCGACAAGGGCCGTGAAGAAGGCGAGCCCGACCCACCACAGCACCCAGACGAAAGTCGGCGCGATATTGCGCAAGGGACTTTGCTCGCCGAGCAGGCCGGCCGCGATCACCAGCACGAACAGGGCAACGCCGAGCAGGCCCAAGAGCGCCCTGACGAGGGTAGCGAACGCCCGCGGCAGAACCAGACGCGGCCAGGTCACACCGCGTGATGGCTCGGTGCGCGCCAGGGCCAGCGCGACAATCCCCGATAGCGCGACCACCGCGCCCGCGGCGGTCAGATACAGAGACAGCGGCAGGGGCGCCATGTAGCGCTGGGCAAAGCCGTGGGCGAGCGCCGGACCGGCGACGAGGCTGCAAACCGCAGCCGCTGGGATCAGGCGAATCGAGAGGTCACTCCCCGGGGCCGTTGTTGAAATGACCGGCCTGGTGATACCAGTCGGGCATGGCGGTGATGCTGTTGGGATTGAGGCTCTGGCTGGTGAAGGTATCGAGATTTTCCAGCACGCTGCCCGCCTCGAGATCGATGACGGTGATCGAGCCGTCGCTCATCAGTGGCAGGTTGAGCAGGGAGTTCTGCACATAGGCGATGCGCTCGTCAGGCGTGAAAGCCACATGATGGGCGCCGCCGGCAGCCGGAATCTGCGCGATTTGCTTCGGTTCCATCAGACTCCCGCTGATGTCGAAAACATGGAAGGCACCGGGCAGGGCCGTGGTGACGTAAAGGCGGTCCCCCGCCTTGTTGAAGTACATCTCCAGCGGCATGCTGGCGTCCACGCCCTCGAAGTCGAATACCTCGCTGACCTCGAAATCCTGGCTTGCCGGGTTCCAGACCGCTGCGGCAAGGGTCGAGGCCATGGCATTGGTGATGTAGGCCACGGGAGGCTCGCTATGGGGCACGAACAGCACCTCGATGGGCGCCGCCGCGTTGCTTTTGACCGAAGTCTCGATGCTACCCAGCACGGCGCCCGTGCTGACCTCGATAACCTCGATGGAATTGCCGACGGCACTCATATCGGGTGCCAGGCAATCGGTGACCAACATGCGGTCGATGCCTTCGTGCAGGCCGATGCCGTGGGGATAGCTCCCGGGAAGGTCAATGACGCCCGTGGCCACGTCGGCGAGCGCATCGCCGACTACCACATTGGCCGAGCCCATGCAGGTGACGAACCAGCGGCTGTTGTCGTCGGAAAAGACGATGTCCTCCTGCACGGCACAGCCCGGCATCGGGATCGCCTTGGCGCGGTAGGGGAAGCGCGTCATGTCGATGACAAACATCTGCTCAAGCGACAGCGATGTCACATAGGCCTTGCTTAGATCCTTGTTGTAGAAGATGTGATGCAGGGCGCTGTCGCCGGGGAACGGCATGTCGAGCAGAATGCGCCCGTAATCCTCGGATGCCGGGTCGAGTTCGACGATGGCGATGCCTTGGCGCGGAGCGTCCGCCGCCGATTGCATGCGCAGGGATTCGAGCGTGTCGCCCGGCTTGCTCTCATAGTTGAGCAGCGCCAGCCGTTCGGCGTGCGTCATGCCGGGAACGGCGATGACGAGCATCGCCGCTGCCGCAAGCGATCTGATCATGGTCCACCTCCCTGAAGTCCTTGCCCTATCGGCTTCATCCTACCAGCATTCGCGCCTGACAGGATCGCCGATTTCTTGGTGCGGCATCAGGGAGCCGCGATATCCGCCCGGCGCAGGTCAAAGCCTGCATTCCCCCCGGATCCGGGCAGGTCGCTGGGTTGACCACGCCAGTGGCGTGGCCAACCTGGGCGTCAATCGATCAGGCGTAAATTGTCCGCAGCCATGCGACCGCGTTTGTCGGCGACCATTTCGAACTCGATTTTTTGTCCTTCGGACAGCGCGGACAGCCCCGCCCGCTCGACGCTCGAAATATGGACGAAAGCGTCCTTGCTACCCGCCTCGGGTGTAATGAATCCGTATCCCTTGACGGGATCGAACCATTTCACGGTTCCCCTCGGCATGCTTACCTCCTCGCATCAGTGTTC
>CAZKTK010000051.1:0-11893 GCA_964555535.1 uncultured Rhodospirillaceae bacterium | reverse complement strand
GCATCAACATCGTCGACACGCCCGGCCACGCCGATTTCGGCGGCGAGGTCGAGCGCATTCTCTCCATGGTCGACGGCGTGCTGGTGCTGGTCGATGCCGGCGAAGGGCCGATGCCGCAGACCAAGTTCGTCACCGGCAAGGCGCTGGCGCTGGGCCTGCGCCCCATCGTGGTGGTCAACAAGGCGGACCGTGCCGGCCATCGGGCGGAAGCGGCGCTCGATGAGATCTTCGATCTGTTCTCGGCGCTTGGCGCCAGCGAAAGCCAGCTCGACTTTCCCTACCTCTTCGCCTCCGCCAAGGAAGGCTGGGCAGTGTCCGACCTGGCGCAGGAGAAGGCAGGGCTGACGCCGTTGTTCGAGACCATTCTCGACCATGTCGCGCCGCCCGACAGCAACGTCGACGCCCCTTTCGCCATGCTTGCATCCCTGCTCGAAGCCGATCCTTTCGTCGGGCGTGTCCTGACCGGTCGCGTCGCCGCCGGCAGCCTGATCGCCAACGCACCGATCAAGGCGCTGCAGGCGGACGGCAGCGTGGTCGAGCAGGGCCGCGCCACCAAGCTCTTCGCCTTTCGCGGGCTTGAGCGCGTTTCCGTCGATAGCGTGAGCGCCGGCGACATCGTCGCCATCGCCGGGCTCGAAAACGCGACCGTGGCCGATACCCTGTGTGCGCCCGAGGTCGAGACCGCGCTTGCCGCACAGCCCATCGATCCGCCGACTCTGGCCATGACCTTCGGGGTCAATACCTCGCCGCTCGCCGGGCGCGACGGCGACAAGGTGACCAGCCGCATGATCAAGGCGCGGCTCGCGCGCGAGGCGGAAGGCAACGTGGCGATCCGCATCAACGAGACCGAGAGCGCCGATGCCTTTTCGGTCGAGGGACGTGGCGAGCTACAGCTTGGCGTGCTTATCGAAACCATGCGCCGCGAGGGCTACGAGCTTGCCATCGGCCGCCCGCGCGTGCTGTTCCGCGAAGACCCTGAGACCGGCCAGCGCCTCGAGCCCATCGAGGAAGTGGTGATCGATGTGGACGAGGCCTATTCGGGCGTCGTCGTCGAATCCATCGCCGAGCGCCGCGGCAATCTCGTGGAGATGGGCCCGGGCGGCAAGGACAAGACGCGGCTCGTGTTCCACGCGCCCTCGCGCGGGCTGATCGGCTATCACGGCCAGTTCCTCACCGAGACCCGCGGCACCGGCGTGCTCAATCGGGTCTATCACGGCTACGAGCCCTATCGCGGACCTGTGGCGGAGCGCCGCAACGGCGTGCTCATCTCGACCGCCGGCGGCAAGGCCGTGGCCTATGCCCTGTGGCAGCTCGAAGATCGCGGCCCGATGTTCATCGAGCCGGGCGACCCCGTCTATCAGGGCATGATCATCGGCGAGCATGCCCGCGGCAACGATCTCGAGGTCAATCCGCTCAAGGCCAAGCAGCTCACCAATATCCGCGCCTCGGGCAAGGATGACGCGGTACGCCTGACCCCGCCGCGGCTATTGGCGCTGGAGGCGGCCATCGCCTATATCGGCGACGACGAGCTGGTAGAAGTGACGCCGAAGGCGATCCGCCTGCGCAAGCGCGACCTCGACCCGCACGAGCGCAAGCGCGCCGCACGCCGCGCTGCCGCAGACGCATAATCCTGCTATCATCGCAGCGACAGTCAGGGAGGACACCGTCATGCTTCGTATCGCCATCGGCGGCGTCAAGCGGCTGTACTGGCACGTGGCGCAAATGAGCGAAGCACAGCAGGACGCCGATCCGAACGTGATCTCCTGGGCGGAGGCGCTTGAGCTCGATGCCAAGGTCGGCATCAGCCTGATCGAGACAAAGGGCGTGGCAGACGTGAACTATCGCGTCGCCGTCGACCCCTTCTCCACCGTCTACCTGCTCGGCCGCGCCCGTTCCCAGGGCGAGCTCAACCAGGCGCTCGCCGCAGTCTCCGGCACGTCGGGCGTCGGCAAGGTCGTCAACTACGTCGAAGTCCGGCCGTAGCGCCACACACCCGGCGGCGGCCGCCCCGCACCGGACCGCCGCTGCCGCACCCATAATTCGGTGACTGTCACGCAACTTTATAGCGTGTACTACATGCTTTATCCCGATAAAATTGGGTGACCGTCACCCAAGTTATAGTAGTATGCATGGTGCTGTATTGCCGATTTTGGAGAGTGCGCCATGCCCCACCGGCCACGTCTTGTCGTTCCCGATGCACCGCATCACATCGTCCAACGCGGCGCCCGCGCCCAGGACGTGTTCTTCGAGGCCGAAGACTACGCCAGCTATCTCGCGACGCTTAGCGAGCGCTGCGAAGGCGCCGGCTGCGCCATCTGGGGCTATTGCCTCATGCCAAACCACGTGCACCTCATCCTCGTGCCGCGCGACGCGGATGCCCTGCGCCACGCCCTCGCGCCCACCCATCACGCGCACAGCCTGCGCATCAACCGGCGTAAGGGCTGGTACGGGCACCTCTGGCAACAGCGCTTTCACTCCTTCGTCATGGACGAGGCGCATCTGCTTTCGGCGGCGCGCTATGTGGAACGCAACCCGGTGCGTGCCGGTCTCGTTGCGACGCCCGAGGCTTGGCGCTGGTCGAGCGCCCGGGCGCATCTCGACGGTCGCAGCGACGGCATCGTCGATGTGGCGCCATTGCTGGCGCTGGTCCCGGATTGGGACGACTACCTGCAGGTCTCGGAGCCGGAGGGCGAGCTTGCCACTCTGCGAAACCACGTCGCCACCGGCCGGCCGCTGGCCTCGGCCGCCTCGATCGCCCGCCTGGAAGCGACGACCGGCCTGCGCTTGCGACGACAGAAGCCCGGGCCGAGAGGTGACAAAAATTAGGTGACAGTCACGCCACTTTATATTGTCTATTGTTGGTATTTGCTTGATAAAGTTGCGTGGCTGTCACCTAATTATGATGGTGGGTCAGCGGGCGATGAGCTCAAGCCATTCGCTCCAGCGGGGGTCGGGGCCGGCGTAGCCGACGCGCACCCGGTAGGGGCCGTTGGGCACCACCCAGGTATCCCAGTAGCGCCGGTCTATGGCACCGAAATCGTAGACCGTGCCGCTGACCGGGATCTCGCCTTCCAGCCAGCCGGCGCCGTCGCGGTAGCGATAGGCGAGCACGTAGTCGGCCTCAGGCGGGCCGTCCCATTGCAGCAGAAAACGCCCGCCGATGCGGTCATAGCCGAAGACACCGCTCGCCGACGGTCGCAGCCAGCGGGGCCGAGGTCCCGCACCGGCGACGGTGGGTCGATCAGCTGACGGCAGGCTTTGCGCACGCTCGTCTGCGAGGCCCGCCATCAAGCCGGCAACGACCGCCGGATTGGCCTCGGCCACGTTCGTTCGCTCGTCCGGATCGGCCGCCAGGTCGTAAAGCGCAGGCCCCTCGCCCGGTTCGCTCACATGCAGTTTCCAACGCCCTTCGCGGCGGGCATAGATCATGGCCGAGGGACTGTCCGGCTCGGGCTCGGAATACCCGGCCCGACTGGTGACGCCGCTCCACGGCCGCGTGCGCGGCAGCCGGCGCAAGTCCTCTCCCTGCAAGACCTGCGGCACCGCCTGCCCCAGCAAAGCCAACAGCGTCGTCATCACATCGCGATGGTCACTGGGAGCCGTTATGACGCTTCCCGGCGCGGGCCCGGCGACACCTGGCGGCAGGAACAGCATCAGCGGCAGGCGAACCAGTTCTTCGTGCAAATGCCCGGCAAGCGTGGTCGAGGCGTGCCCCACCTCGCCCCGCTCCAGCAGCTCTTCGCCATGATCGGCGGTGACCACAATGACGGTGTTCTCGTCCAAGCCGCTCTCTTCCAGGGCCGCCCAGAGGCCTGCGAACCAGGCGTCGAACTCGGCGATACCGGCGTCGTACAGGGCGCGTATCGCCGGCAGCTCCTCGGCCTCGAAGACAACCGTTCCCGTTTCCAGCCGGCCGCGCCGGCGCAGCGCGGCGAAGCGCTCGCCCGCATCGCGCCCGGGCGGCAATAGGGCCTGCCAGTCCACATCGAAGTCCGGGCTCGGGCGATAGGGCAGATGGGTGTGGAGATAGTGATACCAGAGGAAGAACGGCTCGCCGCTGGCTGCCCTCGCCCTCAGCCAGTCATGGGGCTGCTGGCCGATCTCGCCTGCCACGCCCTCGCGCCCCAGCCCAAGCTGGTTGAACAGGGGAATGCGCATGAAGGCCTGCAGACCAGCCACGCGCCAACCTGCATCCGCAAGGGTTTCCAGAGGTAATTCTTGTTGTTCGTCAACAGTTTGCCCGCGGCTTTGAATGTTATGCTGGAATGGAGAAAGCCCAGTCAGCAGGGTCAGGGCGTTGGTTCCCGTCCAGGCCGATACGGCCCGGTGGTCTTCGTAGCGAATGCCCTTGCGGGCCGCCAAGCGCAAGAGCTCGGGTGCCGCGGCAAGAGCATCTGCGCGCCAACTCTCGACGGTGAGCACCAGCACGTTGAGCGGCGCCTTCCGCTGCTGCTGCTGGCTTTCGCGCCCTACCAGCGCCAGGACGACGAACAGGCCGGCGACCGCCAGCCACGGCAGGGCGCGGCGCGGCACGCGGCTCAGTCCGAGGGATCGAGCTTCAGCGATGCCGAATTGAGACAGTAGCGCAGGCCGGTCGGCGCCGGGCCGTCATCGAAGACATGCCCGAGATGCGCCTCGCAGCGCCCGCACATCACTTCGGTGCGGATCATGCCGTAGCTCGTGTCCCGCTCGGTGGCCACCGGCGCATTGGCGATGGGCTGGGTGAAGCTCGGCCAACCGGTGCCGGAATCGAACTTATCGGCGGCATCGAACAAGGGCTCGTCGCAACAGATGCAGCGATAGACGCCGGGCGTCTTGGTATCCCAATAGATGCCGGTGAAGGCGGGCTCGGTTCCCTTGCGCCGCGCCACCTCGTATTGCTCCGGCGTCAGCCGCCGGCGCAGCTCGGCCTCGTCTGGACCACGGGTCTTCGCATCATCGACCATGTTCGCCTCCGCCTCTTCCACATGGCGCCATTGTGACGCCTGGCGGGCGACTAGTGAAGCGTGGTGCGAACGGTCCCGGTTGCCGGCGTGCGATCGCGGATGACATCGCATACGCCAAGCCAAAAGGCAGCCTCCTCGGGCGCCTGGGCGCGCATGGAACGGCTGGCGGACAAGGCGGCAAGCCCAAGCGCAGCGGGTCCGTGCTGGCGAATCAAGGTATCGGCGGCTGTGTGCATGGACGGCGGCGGGGTGGCTTCGGAGGGGGTGTTGATCACTGTGCGGCTCCCAGATGGCGTTTCGCCAAATGGGAAAGCATCATTCGTGCCAGCGCGGAGCCCCTTTCGCGCTGCCGTTTCGTATTCAGTTTGCCGCTCAGTGGCGGCAATTCCTGCCTCCCGGTCGGTCAAAAGGATCACCCCAGCAGATACTAGTGGAACCCCCAGCCACCAAGCCTATATGATGGGTCAGCGGACCGACCGAGGATGCGCCGTATGGACGCTTTCGTGCAGGAAATTTTGCTTCGTATAGCGATGCCCATCCTCGCGGTCGCGGTGCCGAGCTCCATGTTCTATTGGCCATACCTGCTCAGTGCGGCATTGCTGGCGATCGCAGCCTATGTCTTCGCACGGCGCCGGACCGCCTTCTCGTTTTCCGGAATGATGCGTGCGGCGCTGAACAAGCGCATCTGGCTGTCCCGCTCCGCGCTCGCGGACTATCGCTTCTTTCTCATCAACGGCTTTTGCTTCCCCTTGGTCTCTGCGCCGCTGGCGATAGGCGGCGCCGGACTCGGCCTTGCGATCGCCGCCGGGCTGGAAAGCACTTTCGGCGCCATCGACGAGCCCGTCATGGGTCCGCTCGCCATCAAGGTCGCCTACACGCTGACCTTCTTCGTGCTGTACGATTTCGGGCATTTCCTGGCCCATTACGCAATGCACCGAAGTCGGATCCTGTGGGAGTTTCACAAGGTCCATCATTCGGCGGAAGTGCTGAATCCGGCGACCCGCGGCCGCCTGCACCCGGTCGATCTTTGGCTGTTCGCGTCGACCAAGAACGTGGGTGGCGCTATCGCGACCGGCATTTTCTTTTATATCGGCGCCGGCGAGGTCGGTTTCTACAGCTTGCTCGGGGCGCACGTGCTGGTGGCGGTCTACCAGCTGATCGGCCAGCTTCGCCACACCCATGTGTGGATATCGTACGGGCGGCTCGGCTACCTCCTCATCAGCCCGCCGCAGCACCAGATTCACCACAGCAGCGAGCCGCGCCATTGGGACTGCAACTGCGGCTACGGGCTCGCCATCTGGGACTGGATGTTCGGTTGCCTCTACGTGCCTCGCGAGCGCGAGACCTTCCGCATGGGCCTCAATGACGGCGACGAGGCGAGCTGGCACAAGGTAAGCGCCATGTACGTGAAACCGATTATCGGCGCGGCACAGATCATTAGGCGCTGGCTGCCCGGAGGCGCGGCTACGCCCTCCTGACCTCTTCGGTCGGCACGGCCAGATCGTGCCCCAGCGCCAAGGCCCGAAGGTTGATGTCGTGCAGTCGTCGCGGCATTTCCTGACGGATTGCCTCGTCGAAGCACTCTCGGGGACCGAGCGGCAGGACCGAGGCAAGCGCGCCGAGCGCGACGATATTGGTGACCCGCGGGTTGCCAAGCTCGCGGGCAGCCGCAAGCAAGGGCAGGCTGGTCATGGCAATGCCGGGCAGATCCTCAACGCGGCCCGCATCCGCTATCACCTCCGCTGACGGTCGCAGTAACGGCAGGGACGGCGCCACCGCCACCTCATCAAGCACCACAAGGGCGTCGAGGCCCACCACCAGCGGATAGTCGATGGTCTCGCTATCGATCACCACGTCGGAGCGGCTGAGACCGCCGCGCGAGGTGGGCTCGTAATGTTGCGACTGCGCGACCCGGCGGCCGTCGAGCATGGCGGCAGTGGCCAATATGCGGGCCGAGAGCTGCAATCCCTGCCCGCCCGATCCGCCGAAGCGAATCTCAAGCCGCCCGGTCGCGCCCTCAGCCATTGACCCGGGCACAGTGCGCCCTCCAGGCCGCACCGTATTCCGGCCGATCGTTCTTGGCCAGGACGCCCGTGCGCAGGGCCACCGGCCTGAAGGGCCGATCGACGACGTTGGAGATATCCTCGGGGCGCATGGCACTGACCTGGTTCATCACCATGGTCGCCGAGCTGCCGAGGTCGTTCTTGCGACCGTAGATCTCCGTGCAATCCGAGATCACCTCGACGAAGGAAAAACCGTCATGGTCGAGGGCCTCGACGAAAAGGGTCTTCAACGCCGGCACCTGACGCGTCAGGCCACGCCCCACCATGCCCGCGCCCGCGGCCCCGGCCAACGCGCATGCGTCGAAACCGGGCTCCGGATTGCCATGCGGCGTTGTCGTGGTGTAGCGGCCGTCTCCCGTGGTCGGCGAGAGCTGGCCGCCGGTCATGCCGTAGACCTCGTTGTTGAGCATCATGCAGGTGATGTCGAGATTGCGCCGGCAGGCGTGGATGAGATGATTTCCGCCGATGGCCAGGCAATCGCCATCGCCGGTGATCACCACCACCGTCAGGTCCGGGCGGGCGAGCTTGAGCCCGGTGGCGAACGCCAAGGGCCGACCGTGGGTTACGTGGAAGGTGTTGGCATCCACATAGGCGCCAAGGCGGCCTGAACAGCCAATACCGGAGACGATGGCGAGATTGTCCTTGTCGACCCCGCGTTCATGCAGTGCCCACAGAAGTGCGCGCAGCGCGATCCCGTGACCGCATCCGGGACAGAGGAAATGCGGCATCATCGACAGGCGCAGGTAGTCTTGGATGTCGAAGGACGCAAGCTCGGCTTCGTCGGTCACGACGGCCCTCCTTTTGCCAACGCTGCCAAGGCATCGGTTATGGCCTGGGGCTCCACGGCTTCACCGTCGAGGCGCTCGAGCCCGCTGACGGTCACGCCGTCGGGCGCCAGCCGCTCGATCTCGAGCCTGAGCTGGCCGGCATTCATCTCGGGCACCAGCACGGCGCGCGCGCCGTCCACGGCCTCGGCAAAGGCGCGCTCGGGGAACGGCCACAGTGTGACGGGCCGAAACAGCCCGGCACGGATGCCGTCCTCGCGCGCCTCGCGCACCGCACGGCGCGCGGCACGGCCGACGATGCCGATGGCAACGACGAGAATCTCCGCGTCCTCCACACTTTCGCAATCGACGGACTCGACGGACTCGGCATGACGATCGAGCTTGTCGAGCAAACGCCGGGTCGCGGCGTCGGCCTCAGCCGGCTCCTGGGTGGGAAAACCATCCTCCCCGTGGGTCAGGCCGGTGGTATGGGCGCGAAACCCCTCGCCGGGCAGCGCCATGGCTGGGATCAGATCGTCATCCGTGGCGTAGGGCCGATAATCTTCCGCCGCGCCGCTGGCCCAGATGCGCCTCGTCACCTGGGCATCCTCGGCCATGGAGACGGATTCGAGCAGATGGCCCAGCACTTCGTCGTAGAGCACCACCACCGGCACCCGCAGGCGCTCCGACAGCGCAAAGGCGCGAATGGTCTCGTCGTGGATCTCCTGGGCCGAACCGGGCGCCAGCACGATGATGGGATGGTCGCCATGGGTGCCCCAGCGCGCCTGCATGATGTCGCCCTGGGCGGGGCGCGTCGGCATGCCCGTGCTCGGGCCGCCGCGCATCACATCGACGACAACGCAAGGCACCTCGGCCAATGCTGCATAGCCCAGATTCTCCTGCTTGAGCGAGAATCCCGGGCCGCTGGTCGCGGTCATGGCCATCTCGCCACCCATGGAGGCGCCGATAACCGCCGCCATCGAGGCGATCTCGTCCTCCATCTGGATGAACGTGCCGTCGGCCTTGGGAAGCAGTTCGGCCATCTTCTCGGCAATTTCCGACGACGGCGTGATCGGATAACCGGCGAAGAAGCGGCAACCGGCGGCGATGGCGCCGATGGCACAGGCGTGGTTGCCCTGTATGCCGCGCAGCCCGGCCTTCATGCCACTGCCTCCGCCTCGTAGGCATGCCGCACGGCAATCGCGAAATCCGGGCACAGCCATTCGCACAGGCGGCAGCCCGTGCACGCCTCGAGATCGGTCAGGACGACCACCTGCTCCTCGTTCAGCTCAAGACAGCGCTCGGGGCATATGCGCACGCAAATGTCGCACCCCTTGCACCATTCGGGAACGATATCGATGTCGAGCACTTCGCCCTTCCCCGGCGCGACCCGGACCTCGGCATCAGGCATATCGGGCGCGGATGGAGCATCGCCGTCGCGTCTGGCCGCCACCCAACCGCGCCCCTCGTCGAAGGCCGCGTGATTGACCTCAACGGTCTTGGGCGGCACGAAGCGCGAGAGCGTGTCGTGCCATTCCTCCTCGGGGAACGAAAGCGTGGTCGAGAGCGCGCCGAGCAGGATCGTGTTCGCCGCGCGCTCATTGCCGAGCTCGCGCGCCATGCCGGCGGCATCGAGCGCATAGCCTTCTGCGACCTGCTCGACCACCTCCGCCGGCACACCTTCCACATAGCTCGATGTCGCGCCGACGCGGCGGTCGCGGCAGGAGAACGGCGGCACGATGCGCTTGGTGTCGGCGATGAGCACGCCATGCTCCGGCTCGAGATAGGCCAGCCAGCGCAGCGCCTCGGCCCATTCCAGCGCAATCAGCACATCGGCCTTGCCTTTGGGAATGGTTGGCGACCAGACCTGCTCGCCGAAGCGCACATGGCTGAACACGGCGCCGCCGCGCTTGGCCATGCCGTGGACCTCGCTCTGTTTGACCGCGAGGCCGCGCTCCTGGCAGATCGTCGCCAGGACCTTGGAGAGCATGATCACGCCCTGGCCGCCGACCCCTACAATGAGGACATTTGTAGGCTCGGACATGGCTCAGGCCGTAACCGGAGCGGCAGGCTCCGGCACCGTTATGCAGGCATTTGTGCAAAGCTGGGCGCACAGCGTGCAACCGATGCACATCTCCTCGTCGATCGTCACCTTGTGATGCCCTTCGAACAACGTGTCCGACCAGGTGATAGCCGGGCATCCAATATTCATACAGGCCTGACAGGCCGTGCAGTTATCTTCCTTCACCTCTAGCGCCGGGCCCTTGATCTTCACAGGATCGAGCACACAAGGCCGTTCAGCGATCACGACAGCCACCCCGTCAAAAGCGATGGCATCGGCGATGGTGTGCTGCACGTCCGACATGTCATAGGGATCGATGCGGCGCACGAACTCGACGCCAAGCGCCCGCACGACCTTCTCGTAGTCCACCGCTGTCACTTCTTCACCCAGCAAGGTGCGCCCGGTGCCGGGGTGGTCCTGGCCACCGGTCATCGCGGTGATGTGGTTGTCGAGCAGCAAGACCGTGATGTTGGCCCCGTTGTACATGGCATCGATCAAAGGCGGGATGCCTGAATGCAGGAAGGTCGAGTCGCCGATGGTGGCGACGATCGGCTTGTCCTCGGTCCCCGACAGGGCCATGCCGACCGCATTGCCGATGCCCGAGCCCATGGCGACCGTGGTATCGATGGCCTGCAACGGATCGAGCGCGGCCAATGTATAGCAACCGATATCGCCGGTGATGCGCGCACCGAGATTGCGCGCGGTGAAATAGGACGTCATATGCGGGCAGCCGGCACATAGCACGGGCGGACGCGCGAGCGCGGTAGCCGCGTCCGGCACCGCCGTTGCGTCTTCGGCGGGGATCACGCCGGCCTCGGCCAAAGCGGCACGCACGACCTCCGGCGACAATTCGCCCGCGCGCGGCACGAAGTCCTTGCCGTCCACGGCAATGCCCATGGCCCGGATCTCGGTCTCGAGCACGGGCTCGAGTTCCTCGACCACCACGACGCGCTCCACCGAAGCGCAGAACTTGCGCACTGTCTCACGCGCCAGCGGATAGGAGGCACCAAGCTTGAGCACATGCGCATCCGGCGCCACTTCCTTGACGTAGGCGTAAGCGGTGCTGTGGGTGATGATGCCGTAATCCGTGGTGCCCTTCTCCCAACGGGTCAGCGGCGAGGTGTCGAAATACTTCTCCAGCGCGGCCTCGCGCTCCAGCACCAAAGGATGGCGTTGGCGCGCATGGGCCGGAATGATGACGTTCTTGACCTGGTCGTCGATGAACTTGCCGCCTTCGCGCTCGGTCCGAGGGCCGAGCGTGACCGTGCTGCGGGTATGGGACAGCCGCGTCGTCGAGCGCAGAATGACCGGGGTATCGAACTGCTCGCTGATCTCGAAGGCCAGCGCTGTGAATATCCTCGCCTCGTCGGCGTCGGACGGCTCCAGCACCGGCACCTGGGCAAAGCGGGCGAAGATGCGCGTATCCTGCTCGTTCTGCGACGAGTGAATGCCCGGATCGTCTGCCACGGCCAGTACCAAACCGCCATTGACGCCGATATAGGTCTGCGACATCAGCGCATCCGCGGCGACATTGAGCCCCACATGCTTCATGGCCGACAAGGCGCGCACGCCGGAGAACGAAGCGCCGATGGCCACATCGACCGCCACCTTTTCATTGGTCGACCACTGCGAATGCACATCGCCGCGTGGATATTCCGCCATGGCCTCGAGGATTTCCGTACTCGGCGTGCCGGGATAGGCGGCGGCGAGGCGCACCCCGCCCTCCCAAGCTCCGCGCGCGATGGCTTCGTTGCCGGTCATGGCTTCGGCGCCCTGGATCGAGAGCGCCGCCACGTCCTGCTCTGTCTTCCGCTTGCTCTTGGCCATAACAACCCTTCCGCCCGTCATCTCAGGGGCGCGATTGTCCGCGGCGGGCCATTGACAGCCTTGATGTGGATCAAAGTTTCCGCCAAGCGCGGCCGACTATCGGCTCCGGGCCACACGATTTCCGAAGTGTGTCACATTTTTGCCATAGCTTGCCGAAAGTGTCTCACTTCCAGAGCCGATGTCCTATTGCGCCGTCACCGTCATCGGGCTGCGCGCAATCACCACACTATC
>CAZKTK010000050.1:8539-11916 GCA_964555535.1 uncultured Rhodospirillaceae bacterium | reverse complement strand
CGCGGCAGCTTGCCGGCGCCGAACAGGATCATGACGATCACCAGGATCAACACGATCTGCCAAATACCTATGCTCATTCGTTCATCTCCTATGGCGGCAATGCCGCCGTGTCACCCCGGCCGGCTTCGATTTGCCGCAACTCAGGACTTTACTTAACGATCAGCGGCGGGAAATACAAACACCATGGCGGCATCCACGGCGATATGCACCTCCGCCCCCGTCTCGGGCAGTGCCTGCCATGGTACCCTCGCGCGCACGCCCGCGCCATCGCCTATCGCAAGCTCCACCCGCGCCGAGCGGCCCAGGCTGTGCACGGCCTGCACGCGGGCGGCAATGCCATCGCCGCCGTCGAGGGTCAGGGCCTCCGGCCGGATCAGCACGGCGGCCATCTCCCCCTCGCCCAAGCCGGATTCCGGAAAGCGGCCAAGAGGCGTCTCCACCGCGCCGCCTTGCACGAGCACCTCGAAACGGTTCACATCGCCCAGAAATGCGGCGCAAAAGGCATCGACAGGCTGGCGATAGAGGTGATCGGGCGGGCCTTCCTGGACGATGCGCCCGTCGCGCATCAGCACCACCCGGTCGGCCATCAGCATGGCTTCTTCCGGGTCGTGGGTGACCATCAGGGTCGGCGTGCCGCTCTCGTGCAGCACCGCGGCGCTGGTCTCGCGCACCTGGTCGCGCAGCACCACGTCGAGGTCGGAGAACGGCTCGTCCAGCAGCATCACCTTGGGTTTGGGCGCCAAGGCACGGGCCAGGGCCACGCGCTGCTGCTCGCCGCCCGACAGGCGATGCGGATAGCTCGATGCCAGCTCCGCGACACCGAGGCGCTCGAGAAGGGCCGTGGCCACGTCCCGCCTTTCGCCGCGCGGCAAGTCGCTCAGCCCGAAAGCCACGTTGTCGAGCACGCTGAGATGGGGAAACAGGGCGAAATCCTGAAACATCAGCCCCACCGAGCGCTGTTCCGGCGGCAGGCCGCCCTCAGGCGTGGCCACGGTCTGCCCGTCTATGTCGATGCGCCCCGCCTGCAGCGGCTCCAACCCTGCGGCAAGGCGCAGCACGGTCGATTTGCCGCAGCCGGAGGGCCCGAGCAGGGCCACCAGCTCGCCCTTGCCGACGGACAGGGAAACATCGCGGACCGCCTCGATGCGACCATAGGCATGGCGCAGCGAGTCGAGAACGAGGCCGTCGCTCACGGCAGGGCCGGCGCCTGCGATCCCGGACGCGCGCGGCCCACGGCGCGGCTCAGCATGAGCACGGGCACCAGGCCGACCGCGACGATGGCGAGCGCGGCAGACGCCGAATCCGCCAGACGCTCGTCGGCAGCCAGTTCATAGGCGCGCACGGCCAGGGTATCGAAATTGAACGGTCGCATGATCAAGGTCGCCGGCAGCTCCTTCATGACATCGACAAACACCAGCAGGCCGGCAGTGATCAGCCCGGCCCGCACCACGGGCACGTGCACACGCCGCAACACCGCCCCCGGCGTACAGCCCAGCGTTCGCGCCGCACCGTCCATCGAAGGCGACACCTTGGTCAGACCCGCCTCGACGGCGCGCAAGGCAACCGCCAGGAAGCGCACGATATAGGCGAAAACGAGCGCCGCAAGCCCGCCGGTCAATAAAAGTCCGGTGGAGACGCCGAAGGTATCGCGGGCGAAGGTGTCGATTCCGCTGTCGAGCGCGGCAAACGGCACCATCACGCCGACCGCGATCACCGAGCCCGGCACCGCATAGCCGAGCGAGGCCACGCGCGCCGCCGCCCGCGCCACGCGTCCGGCTCCGAGGCGCACGGAATAGGCCAGCAGGAGCGCCGTCGCGACGGCCAGGACCGCCGTCAGCGCTGCCAGGCGGAAGCTGTTCCAGGCCAGTTCGACGAAGTGGAGATCGAGGGTCTCGCGCCAGGTCTCGACGGTCCAGACCCCGAGTTGCAGGGCCGGCAGCAGAAAACCGAGCGCCAGCGGCAACAGGCAGGCCAGGCATGCCGCCCATTTGCGCAGCCCCTGCAAGGGGTAGCTCGGCAGCGGGCGATAGCGGCCGGAGGTATGGTGGTAGCGGGCACCGCCGCGCGAGGCCTGCTCGAGAATGACCAGCAGCGCCACGAACAGCAGCAGAACGGCGGATAGCTGCGCCGCCGCGCCCGCGTCGCCAAGCCCGAACCAAGTGCGGTAGATGCCCGTGGTGAAGGTATCGACGCCGTAATACTGCACCGTGCCGAAGTCGCTCAGCGCCTCCATCAGCGCCAGCGAAACGCCGCCCGCCAGCGCCGGGCGCGCCAGCGGCAGGCCGATGGCGAAAAAGCTCGCCCAGGGCCCGCGGCCGAGGGTGCGGCCGATTTCCAGCGCGCAGACCGACTGATTGAGAAAGCTCGCCCGCGCCAGCAGGTAGACATAGGGGTAGAGCACCAGGGACATCACCGCGATGGCGCCGCCGAGCGAACGGATCTCCGGGAACCAGTAGTCGTGCCGCGTCCAGCCGAAGGCCTCACGCAGGCCGCTTTGCACGGGCCCGGCGAAGTCGAACATGCCGGCATAGGTGAAGGCGATGGCGTAGGTCGGCACCGCCAGCGGCAGCAGCAAGGCCCATTCGAGGATGCCGCGGCCGGGAAAGCGGCACATGACGCATAGCCAGGCCGTCCCTGTGCCGAGGACCAGGGTGCCGATGCCGACACCGAGGCCGAGCCACACCGTATTGCCGATATAGCGCCACAGCACCGTATCGACGAGATGGCCCCATACCTCGCCAGACGGCGCGAACAGCTGCACCGCCACGGCGAGGACAGGGATCGCTATCAGGGAAGCGATCAGAGGTGGCGCAAGGCGCCAGGGCCGAGACACCCCGGCCAGGGCAGGCATCGAACTTAAGGCCAGCCGGCGCGGTCGGCGAGCCGGATGGCGGCACCGTTCAGCTGGCCGAAGCGGGCCAGGCCGCTGGTATCGGCCTTGAAGTCGCCCCAGGCGCGGACCACCTCCGACGTCGGCACCGTCTCGTCCACCGGGAACTCGTGATTGAGCTCGGCGAACATCTGCTGGCCCGCCCGCGAGGCGAGGAACTCCAGCAGGCGCAGAGCCGCATCCGGGTTCGGCGCATGGGCCATGATGCCGGCACCGCTGACGTTCACATGGGCGCCGCGGCCGTTCTGGTTCGGGAAGAAGATGCGCGTGGCATCGGCGACAGCCCGCTTGTCCGGATCGTCGGAGGCGGCAAGTCGGCCGTAATAGTACGTGTTGGCGAGCGCCACATCGCCCTCGCCCGCCGCCACACCGCGGATCTGGTCGGTGTCGCCGCCCTTGGGCCGGCGCGCCATGTTGGCCACCAGGCCGCGCGCCCAGTCCTCGGTCTCGGCCTCGCCGTGGGCCGCGATCAGCGAGGCGATGAGCG
>CAZKTK010000050.1:0-8529 GCA_964555535.1 uncultured Rhodospirillaceae bacterium | reverse complement strand
ACTGGTTGTAGACATTGCTCGACGAGCGCACCAACACCCGGTCGGACCATTCGCCGTCGGCCAGCGCCTCATAGGTCGTGAGTGCGTCCGCCGAGACCCGGTCCGGGGCATAGACGATCACGCGGGCACGCAGGCTGAGGCCGTACCAGGTGCCGTCAGGATCGCGATAGGCCGCCGGCACCGCGGCATCGAGCGCCGCCGAGTCTATCGCCGCCAGCAGCCCGGCCGCTTTGGCCCGGTGCAGATTGCCCACGTCCGCGGTGACGAACAGATCGGCCGGCGCGTTGCGCCCTTCGCTGAGCAGGCGCTCATGCAACTGCGAGGCCTTGCCCGTGACCAGATTGACCGCGACCCCGGTCTCCGCCGTGAAGCGGTCGAGCAAGGGCTTGATGAGCGCTTCCTTGCGCGCCGAATAGACATTGACCTCGTCCGCCTGCACCGCCGCCGGGAGGGTGGCGCAGGCAATTAGGCCGAGGCCAAGTCTCAGATATCTCTTGAAGAACATTGATTTCTCTAAGAAAAGTCAATCCAGTGCGCCTGACCCACAAATGCGAATGCGTGTCGTTCGCAATAACGCATATTAGAGTATCCCCTCACCCCGAAAAAGGCAAATACATGGATCAGTCTTCGGTGATCAGTCTTCGGTGAGCGCCTCGATCGGCTCTTCCGGCTCCTCGTCCTCGCCTTCCTGCTCTTCGCCGGAAGCGATGGCGCCGAGCGAGAGCCCGGCCGGCACCGAGCGGGCGTCGAGCAGGCCGGCGGCCTTGAGCTCCTCCACCCCCGGCAGGTCGTCGAGCGCCGCCAGGCCGAAATGGTCGAGAAAGGCCGCGGTGGTGACCCAGGTGGCCGGCCGGCCCGGGGTGCGGCGGCGGCCACGCGGCTGCACCCAGCCCTGCTCGAAGAGGATGTTGAGGGTGCCCTTGCTGACGGCAACGCCGCGGATCTCCTCGACCTCGGCGCGGGTCACCGGCTGGTGATAGGCGATGATGGCCAGCGTCTCCAAGGCGGCGCGGGACAACTTCCGCTGCACCTCCTTTTCGCGCCTCAGCGCGGCGCCGAGGTCGGGTGCGGTGCGCAGGACCCAGCCGTGGCTGACCTGCACCAGGTTGATGCCGCGCTCGGCATAGTCCTCCGCCAGCGCCGCCAGCCGCGCCTTGACGTCGGTCCCTTCCGGCAGATGCGCCGCCAGGTCGTCCTCGCTGAGCGGTGCGCGGCTCGCGAACAGCAATGCTTCGATGACTCGTATCTGCTCGGCTTCCGCCGCATCGCGCGTGGGGTTCACGATGTCGTCTCCTTGCTGCGAATATAGATCGGCGCGAACGCTTCCGTCTGGCGCAGGCGCAACTTGCCTTCCTTGCAGAGCTCCAGCGAGGCCACGAAAGTGGCCGCCAGGGACGAGCGCGCCAAGAGCGGATCGCCCACATCGTCCGGCAGGAAGCGGGCCAGGGTGGTCCAGTCCAGGGCCAGGCCCAGCATACCGGAGAGGCGCTTGACCGCATCGCTCAGGCTCATCAGGCGACCGCGCTCGACCTGGAATACCGCCGTCGTGCCCTGGCGCCGCTGGTAGTTGGCATAGGCCCTGAGCAGGTCGTGCAGGTCGATGGCATAGATCGGCTTGGCGACCACCTCGATACCGTCAGGCTGTCCGCGCGCAAAGACGTCGCGGCCCAAGAGATCGCCCGCCATAAGCTTGGTCGAGGCCTCGCGCATGGCTTCCAGGCGGCGCAGCTGGAAGGCCAGGGCATCGGCCATCTCCTCGCCGCTCGGTTCGTCCTCCTCGCCTTCCGAGGGCAGCAACAGGCGCGACTTGAGATAGGCGAGCCATGCCGCCATCACCAGATAATCGGCCGCGAGCTCCAGGCGCTGGCGCCGCGCCTGGCGCACATAGTCGAGATACTGGTCCGCGAGCTGCAGAATCGAGATGTGGATGAGATCCACCTTCTGGTCGCGCGCCAGCCCGAGCAACACGTCTATCGGCCCCTCGAACCCATCCAGATCGAGCACGAGCTGGGCCGGCGCCGGGCCCTCCCCGTCTTCCTCGAAATCGTCCGCCAAATTCACTGCTGTGTCCGTCACAACCCCGCCACCGCTCCAAACGCGTTCAGCAACAGCATAACCGGTTCCCAGACCAGCCACGCCATCACATTGAGATCCTGGCCAAGCTTGTCACCGAGCCAAGGCAGAAGCAGCAACAATCCGATCAGGATGAAAAGGCCGTAGCGTTCAAGCCGCGCCAGGGGCCGTGCCAGGGGCCGCGGAAGCACGCCAACTGCCACGCGACCGCCGTCAAGCGGGGGAATCGGCAACATGTTGAACACCGCCAGCACCAGATTGATGATCATGGCGTTCATCAAGTTCCGCACGACCCATTCGAATTGCGCAGCCTTGATCGCAAGCATGCCGCGCAGCAAAAACGCCGCCAACAACGCCAGCGCCAGGTTGATCCCCGGCCCGGCAAGGGCCACCAAGACCATATCCCGCCGGGGCTTGCGGAGCGCCCTGAAATTGACCGGCACGGGACGGGCATAGCCGAACAGAAACGGCGCCTTCGCCAAAAACAGAAGCAGCGGCAGCAGCACCGTGCCGAAAGGATCCACATGCTTGAGCGGATTGAAGGTGACGCGGCCGCGGGCATGGGCGGTGGGATCGCCGAGCTTCCACGCCACCCAGCCATGAGCCGCCTCGTGCAGGGTTACGGCAAGCACCACGGGCAGCGCCCACACCGACAGAATTTCAATCGCATCGTTCACGATGCCGGCGCCTGCAGAATTTGGGTGACGTAGCTGTCGGCGGCAGCGACATCGAAGTCCTGGGGCACGCGCTTGGCCGCGAGCGCCTTGGCGAAGCGCGCCTCACCGGCGTCGTCCAGGCGCGGCAGCCCATCGGCGATCGCCGTCATCTCTCCGATATCGCCGTTGCAATGGAGCAGCACATCGCAGCCGGCCGCGAGCGCCGCCGCGCCACGCTCGGCCACGGGTCCTGACAAGGCCCCCATACCGACATCGTCCGACATCAGAAGTCCGTCGAAGCCGATATGGCCGCGAATCACCTGCTCGATAACTGTGGGCGACAGGGTCGCGGGCCGGCTTCTGTCGATATCCGCGTAGACGACATGGGCTGTCATCGCCAAGGGCATGTCGGCCAGCGCACGGAAGGGCGCGAAGTCGGTCTTCTCCAGCTCCGCCCTGGGCGTCTGCACCACCGGCAAGGCGAGATGGCTGTCGGCACCCGCCCGGCCATGCCCCGGAATGTGCTTGATCACCGGCAAGACCCCGCCTGCCAGCAATCCGCCGCAGGCCGCACGGCCAAGCATGGTGACGACATCCGGCGTATCCCCATAAGCGCGATCGCCGATAATGGCGTCGGCCTCCGGCTGGGGCACATCGAGGACCGGCAGGCAATCCACATCAATGCCAAGTGCCAAGAGCTCGTCGGCGATCAGGCGCGAATTCAGTGCCGTTGCTTCCGCCGCGACGAAACGGTCGAGCTTGGCCAGCTCGCCGAAGCGGGCCGCAGCCGGCGCCTCGCGCCAGTGCGGCGGTCTGAGGCGTGCCACGCGCCCGCCTTCCTGATCGATCAGAACCGGCGCCTCCCGGCCCACGCTCTCGCGCATGGCGGCGACCAGGGCGCGCACTTGCCCGGGCTCATCCAGGTTGCGAGCAAACAGGACGAAACCGACCGGGTCGCTGGCCTCGTACAGGCACCGCTCGGCATCGCTCAGCGTCGTCCCTGCACAGCCGAAAATCGCTGCCCCGTGGCTCACGGCGCGACCACGAAACAATCCACGCCGGCGGCTTTGAGCTGATTGCAAAGGCTGGCCGCGCTCTCCCGGCTCGGCAACGGCCCCACATGCAGGCGATGAAAGACGCCACGGCCATCGTCGAGATCCTTGCGGGCGACGAAATGACGGATGGGCGCCAGCAACTCCGGCGCCTTTGATGAGGCGGACAGCCAACCCGCGGCGGCCTCCTCGGCACTGCGAAAGGCGCCGAGCTGAACGCGAAATCCCACATTCGGGTCGTCGGGAACGTCTGCGGCCAGGGACAAGGCCGTCTCGATGGGATCCACCGCTTCCGCAGCGGGCTCCGGAGCCGGCGGCGGCGGCGGCGCCGCTGCCAGCTCGGGCGACGGCTCGGCGGCCGGCGCAACGGGCGGCTCGGGTGCCGGCGGTGCCGCGTCGAGCGCCGGCGTGATCACCGGCTCGGGCGGGCTCGGGCGCGGCAGTGGCTCTTCGGGCGGCGGCAACAGGCGCTCCACCACATGCTCGACCGTTCCGCCTTCGATCGCTTCGTAGACCAGCATTTCGCGATGGGGCACCGTCATGCCGCCCGGGTCTTCGGGGCGCCGGCGAATGGGTCCGGCGTCCGCCCGCAAGAGCGGCACCTCGGCAACGATGGCCGCCTCCTGTGCCGCCTTGTAGGCCCGCAGCAGGACCAGCGACAGCAGCCCCAGCGCCAGCAGGAACAGCAACAGCGCGACACGCCGCGGTCCATGTCCGGCACCTTCCACGCCGCCTGCCATTCAGCGCATCTCCTCCAACGGCGTCACGCCCATGACCCCGAGCCCCGAGGCTATCACCTGTTTGACCCCGGCAAGCAAGGCAAGCCGTGCCCGCGACAGGTCGTCGTCCTCGGCGATGAGAAAGCGCAGGCCGGGCTCGTCATTGCCGCGATTCCACAGAGCATGGAAAGCGGCCGCCAGATCGTAGAGGGTGAAAGCCAAGCGATGGGGTTCGTGCGCCTCCGCCGCCGCTTCCAACAGACGCGGCCACCCCGCCAACATGCGGATGAGGCCGAGTTCCTCCGGGTGCGACAGGCGAGCGAGATCCGGCGCACCTGCCGCCAGCCCGCTTTCGGCGGCGTTGCGCTCCACCGAGCAAATCCGCGCATGGGCGTATTGTACGTAGAATACCGGGTTATCGCGGGACTTTTCGGTCACCTTGGCATAGTCGAAATCAAGCGCCGCGTCGTTGCGCCGGGTGAGCATGATGAAGCGCACCACGTCCTTGCCGACCGCATCGACCACGTCGCGCAAGGTCACGAACGTCCCCGCACGTTTCGACATCTTCACGGGCTCGCCGCCATCGAGCAGGTTCACCATCTGACAGATCTTGACGTCGAGATTGGCGCGGCCCTCGCTGACCGCATCCACCGCCGCGCTGACCCGCTTCACGTAGCCGCCGTGGTCGGCCCCCCAGACGTCGATCATGTCCTCGTAGCCGCGTTCGAGCTTGTCCAGATGATAGGCGATATCGGTGGCGAAATAGGTCCACTCGCCATTGGCTTTGCGCAGGGGCCGGTCCACATCGTCACCAAAATCCGTGGCCCGGAAAAGCGTCTGCGGCCGCGCTTCCCAGTCCTCGTCGGGCTTCTTGCCCTTGGGCGGCTCCAGCACGCCGGTATAGAGCAGCCCGCGCCCATCCAGGGTCGCCAAGACTTCATCCACGCGCCCGGCCGCCACCAGCTCCCGCTCGGACGAGAAGCGGTCCATGCGAATGCCGAGCGCTCCCAGGTCGTTCTCGATCTCGGCGACCATGGCAACCAGTGCCGCCGCGCGGCAGGCTTCCAGCCACTCCGCCTCCGGGGCATCGCGCCAACGCTCGCCGTCGCGCGCGGCCAGCGCCTCTCCGACGGGCTTGAGATAGTCGCCGGGATAGTAGCCGGACGGAATCTCGCCGATGTCCTCGCCCAGCGCCTCGCGGTAGCGCAGATGGGTCGAGCGGGCCAGAACCTCGACCTGGGCGCCGGCATCGTTGAGGTAGTATTCGCGGGTCACTGCATAGCCCACATGCGCAAGCAATGCCGCCAAGGCATCGCCGAACACCGCGCCGCGGCTGTGACCGACATGCAGCGGCCCGGTGGGATTCGCCGAGACGTATTCCACGTTGACCGGCTTGCCACCGCCCATGTCGCTGCGGCCGTAGTCCTCGCCCGCTTCGAGCAGCGCCGCCAGCATCCCCTGCCAGGCGGCGGGCGCCAGGCGCAGGTTGAGGAATCCGGGGCCGGCGACGTCGACCGCCTCGACATCGTCGATCTGTCCGAGATGCTCGGCCAGTGCCTCGGCCAGGTCGCGGGGCTTCATGCCGGCCCGCTTGGCCAGCACCAGCGCCGCGTTGGTGGCGATGTCCCCATGGCTCGGGTCGCGCGGGGGCTCCACGCTGACGGCACCGGTATCGAGGCCGGGCGGCAACGTGCCGGCCTCCACCAGCGCCTCGAGGGCGCTCTCCACATGGCTGCGGTAGGTCTTGAATATATCCATCAGGTCAGGGCCGTGACATCGAAGAGACGGGCGTGTTCGGCAAGTGCGTAACGGTCTGTCATACCAGCGATATAGTCGCATACCACGCGCGCGGTAGCAGGCGTAGACGGTTCCGCCGCGCGCTGGCGCCAATCGCCCGGCAGACATTCGGGCTCGGCGAGAAACAGGGCGAAGAGATCCTCGATCACGCGCCGTGCCTTGCTGGCCATGCGGTTAAGGCGAAAATGCCGGTACATGTTGGTGAACAGAAAGCGCCTGAGCCCATCCGTACCGGATCGCATCTCGTCGGAAAAACCGATCAGGGGCTCGCCCATATTGCGAACGGCCTCGGCACTGTCGGGCGCGCGCGCCGCGATACGCCGTCGGCTTTCGCCAATCAAATCCTCGACCATGGCGGCGATCAGGCGCCGCACCGATTCGTGGATCAGGCGCTGGCGCTCGATACCGGGATAGCGCTCCGCGACCTCGGCAAAGATGGGCCCGGCCAATGCCGTCCCGGCCAGGGCCCCGGTTTCGAACAGGCCCGCCCGCAAGGCATCGTCCACATCGTGATTGTTGTAGGCGATATCGTCGGCGAGTGCTGCCACCTGGGCCTCGGGCCCGGGCCAGGTCGCAACCTCGAGATCATGGTCGAGCAGGTACTCCGAGATCGTTTCCGGCAATGTCTCCGCAGCCATCGGGCCGTTATGCTTGACCACGCCTTCCAGGGTCTCCCAGGTGAGATTCAAACCGTCGAAGTCCGCATAGCGGCCCTCCAGCCGGGTAACGATGCGCAGCGTCTGGGCGTTATGGTCGAAACCGCCGAAGGGCGCCATGGCCGCGTCCAGGGCATCCTCGCCGGCATGCCCGAAAGGGGTGTGGCCGAGATCGTGGGCCAGGGCCAGGGCCTCCGCCAAATCCTCGTTCAGCCCCAGGACACGGCTGATCGAGCGGGCGATTTGCGCCACCTCCAGGCTGTGCGTCAAGCGGCTTCTGTAATGGTCGCCCTCGTGATGGACGAACACCTGCGTCTTGTGCTCGAGCCGGCGGAAGGCCGCGCAATGAATGATGCGGTCTCGGTCGCGTTGAAAGGGCGTGCGGGAGGCGCTTTCCGGCTCATCGTGAAGGCGGCCACGGCTGCCTTCCGGCCGGGTGGCGAACGGCGCCGGCGGTTGTGTGGTCATGAATGAGAGCCTAGCTGTGCGCTGGAAGCCGATCAACGTTGCTGTGAGCGCCGATTGACAATGGCTCGCAAGCCCCCAAAATATCTCAAAAGAACGGCGCAACGACGCTGAAGATATGGATGGAGACCCCATGTCGGAGATTCAAGTGAAATCGGCAGCCGATTTCGGACTGACGTTGACCGCTGCGGCGGCATCGCGAATCAAGCAGGTGGTGGCCGAGCAGGATTCGCCGTGCTTCCTGCGTGTCGCCGTCATTGGCGGCGGTTGTTCGGGCTTCCAATACACCTTCACGCTCGACGATGCCAAGGCCGAGGACGACCTTGAGGTGACCCGCGACGACGCGGTGCTGCTGGTCGACGAAATGTCCATCAGCCTGCTGCAGGGCTCGGAGATCGACTTCCACAGCGGCCTCGAAGGCTCGATGTTCACGGTCTCGAACCCCAACGCCACCTCATCCTGCGGCTGCGGCACCTCTTTCGCGATGGGCTAGATGTGAGCGTGTCGGCGGCCGAAGACCTCGCCCGCATCGAGGGCTACCACGCCCACGTCTATTACGATTCCGACAGCAAGGACGCGGCGGCGGTGCTGCGGCAGGCCATCGAGGCGCGTTTCGATGTGGCACTCGGGCGCTGGCATGACAAACCAATCGGGCCGCACCCCTGCCCCAGCTATCAGATCGCCTTCGGACCCGATCAGTTCGCCACCCTGGTGCCGTGGCTGTCGCTGAACCGCGACGAGCTCGATATTTTCGTCCACCCGCAAACCGACGGCGACCGTGCCGACCACACGACGCATGTGATATGGCTGGGCAAATCGTACGAGTTGAACCTGTCTGTATTGCCCTGAGCCCCCCCTTTCCATGACCAAGATCACCGCCGTTCGCTCCTGCACCGTCCGCGTGCCGCTGGAAACGCCCACCGAATTTTCGACACGCCGCGTGCTGGCGCGGGAGTTCGCCCTGGTCGAGGTCGAGGGCGACGACGGCCATGTGGGCATCGGCTTCACCTATGGCGGCGACAGTGCGGGCTCCATCGTTACCGAGGCCGTGCGCACTCTGCTCGGCCCGATGCTCATCGGCGAAGACCCCTTCCGCGTCGAAGGCCTGTGG
>CAZKTK010000049.1:0-11952 GCA_964555535.1 uncultured Rhodospirillaceae bacterium | reverse complement strand
GCCCGCGCCGGGAGCGGATGCCGGAAATCGCGTTTTGTGCTACCCAGGCGGCGGGAGGCTGATCCATGCGCATTATCGACATTCGCGAGGCCACCGCGGCGGTGTCCTCGCCCATCCGCAACGCCCGGCTCGATTTCGGGCGCATGACCCTGAGCGTCGTCGCGCTCGAGGTCGATACCGGCGCCGGCCGGCTCACCGGCTATGGCTACAGCGCTGTCGGCCGTTACGCCCAGGGCGAGATCCTGCGCAGCCGCTTCTTCCCCAGGGTCATGGAGGCCGCGCCCGACAGCCTGCTCGACGATACGGGCTGCCTCGATCCAGTGCGGGTCTGGGACACGGCCATGCGCAACGAGAAGCCGGGCGGCCATGGCGACCGGGCGGTCGCGCTCTCGGCGCTCGACGTGGCGGTCTGGGACGTGCTGGCGAAGCATAGCCAGGTGCCGCTCTGGCGCCTGTTCGCCGATCGCCACAATGGCGGTGCCGGCGACGGGACCGTGGCGGTCTATCCGGGCGGTGGCTACTACGCCGAGGGCAAGGGCCTCGACGGCCTTGCCGACGAGATGCGCGGCTATCTCGACCAGGGCTATCGCACCGTGAAGATGAAGATCGGCGGCGTCTCCCTGGCCGAGGATCTGGCGCGTATCGAGACCGTGCTGAAAGTGGTCGGCGGTGGCGACAAGCTCGCCGTCGATGCCAATGCCATCTTCGATCTGGAGACCGCCATCGCCACCGGCGAGGCGATCGCGCCCTACGATTTGATGTGGTACGAGGAGCCCGGCGATCCGCTCGACTACGACCTGCATGCGCGCCTTGCCGAGCGGTACGAGGGACCGCTGGCGACCGGCGAATGCCTGATGTCGCTGATCGACGCGCGCAACCTGGCGCGCCATGCCGGTCTGCGCACCGACCGCGACTGGATCCAGCTCGACCCGGCACTCTGCTACGGCCCAACCGAATATATCCGCGTCGTCGAGGATCTTGAGCGCCTGGGTTGGTCGCGGCGCCGCCATGTGCCCCACGGCGGCCACCAGGTCGGGCTCAACCTCGCGGCCGGGCTGCAACTGGGGGGCTGCGAATCCTATCCCGGCGTCTTCCAGCCCTTCGGCGGCTTTGCCGACGACCAACCTATCGAGGAGGGCCGCGTGCGCCTGCCCGCGGTTCCCGGCATCGGCATCGAGGCCAAGGCCGGGCTGCATGCTGCGTTGGTCGATTTGCTGGGCGAGAGCTAAGCCTGAAGGGTTCTAGGCGGTCATTGGTTGCGCTGCATCTGGCGCATCTGCTCCATCTGCTCGGGCGTCAGTATGTCTTCCATATTGGGCATCTCTGCGCCGGCCGGCATGTTCTCCATGTGACCGCCTGCCCCGCCGCCGCCGTGCATTGGCGCGCCGTCACCGCCACCGCCCGGCATGCCCCCCGGCATCTGCATCACGGAGGTTCCCGGCGGCAGCTCGAACAATGAGGGGTCTTGCGGGCCGCGCTGCAGGCTGTTCAGGACGATCGAGACAGGCCCGGCGAAGCCATCGCCCGTCGCCTGGCCTTCCATGCGCATCATGATGCCGTCGCCCGTGATCCAGGCATGCCCGTCGAAGCTGCCGTTCGCGTCGCCGCCCTGCATACGATACTTTGTCGTGCTTTCGCCGAGCATGGATTCGCTGCCCACCGCGACCGGATTGTAGGCATCCATGTTGTCGGTTGGCATGCCGCCGCGGTCGAGGGGCATTTCCATGGCCTGGCCCATTTGCGGCATCAGCATGTAGATGACGCCAAGGTCGGGACGCTTGATCATGGTCTGTGCGCTGCCTTGCATGACCATCTCCCGACGCTCGGTGGCGCCAGCGGCATTGACCCGGAAGGGCATGTCGGGCTGGCCGCCCATGTGCATGATGCCCTTGCCGGAATAGCTCGCCGTCGGCTGCGGCACATTGTCCGCATATGCCGGGCAGACCAGGATCAGGGAGACGGCCGCGGCGGAAACGAGAAGACGTAGCATGGGGGCACTCCTCTCTAGATGTTGCCTCAGCGTATCAAACTGCGCCGACGACAACAATTTCGGTTCCCTAAGCTGCGCCAGCGTGTAGCATCGCCGCCCGATTTTGGGATGGCGAGGATTTCCATGACACAAGACGGAACGGCGCGGCTGGCCGTCGACATCGGCGGCACCTTCACGGACGTGGCTTTGGAGCACGGCGGCGAGGTCGTGGCACGCAAGGTGCCGACGACACCGGCAGCGCCCGAGGACGGCGTCATGAATGGTGTCGAAGCGGTGCTTGCGGCCGGCGGCGTGGCGGCGGACGACGTCGGGCTGGTGCTGCACGGCACGACGCTCGCCACCAACGCCATCATCGAGCGCAAGGGCGCGCGCACGGCGCTGATCGTCAGCGAGGGCTTTCGCGATTCGGTCGAGATGGCCTACGAGAACCGCTTCCAGCAATACGACATAAACGTGGAGAAGCCGGCGCCACTGGTGCCCCGCTATCTGCGCTGGCCGGTGCGCGAGCGCATGAGCGCCAAGGGGCTGCCCGTGACCGCCCTCGACGAGGCAAGCGTCGCCGCGTTGAGCCCGGAGATCGCCCGCCACGGTATCGAGAGCATCGCCGTCGGCCTGTTGCACGCTTACGCCAATGATGCCCATGAGCGCCGCGTCGGAGAGATGCTGCGCGCCGCGCATCCTGACATTCCCGTCACCCTGTCGTCGGAGGTGTGTCCGGAGATCCGCGAGTATGAGCGCCTGTCGACCGCTTGCGCCAATGCCTATGTGCAGCCGATCATGGCGCGCTATCTCGGCGCCCTGGCAGAACGGCTGCGTGGGCACGGTCTCGCCTGTCCGCTGCTCATGATGATGTCGTCGGGCGGCCTTACGACGCTCGAGACGGCGATGCGCTTCCCCGTGCGCCTGGTCGAATCCGGCCCGGCGGGCGGTGCCATCCTGGCCAGCCGCATCGCCGCCGAGCGCGGGTTGGATCGCGTGCTGTCGTTCGACATGGGGGGGACGACCGCCAAGATCTGCCTGATCGACGACGGCGCACCGCAAACCGCGCGCAGCTTCGAGGTGGCGCGGGCCTATCGCTTCACCAAGGGCAGCGGTCTGCCGCTGCGCATCCCGGTGATAGAAATGGTAGAGATCGGGGCCGGCGGCGGCTCCATCGCGCGCATCGAGTCCCTCGGCCGGGTGCGTGTCGGGCCCGACAGCGCCGGCGCGGTGCCGGGGCCGGCCTGCTACGGCGGTGGCGGCAGGGACGCGACGGTCACCGATGCGGATCTGGCGCTCGGACGCATCGACGCCGCGGGCTTTGCCGGGGGCGACATGCCGCTCGCCGAGGACAAGGCCGAGACGGTGCTGAGCGAAACCCTCGGCCGGTCCCTCGACATGACGCCGCCGCTCGCCGCCTTCGCCGTCTCGGAGGTGGTCGAGGAGACCATGGCGAGTGCCGCGCGGGTGCATGCGGTGGAGCTCGGCAAGGACACCACCGGGCGCACGCTCGTCGCCTTCGGCGGTGCCGCGCCGCTGCACGCCGCCCAGCTCGCCGAGAAGCTCGGCATGGACGAGGTGGTGATACCGGCGGATGCGGGCGTCGGCTCGGCGGTCGGATTTCTCAAGGCACCGATAGCCTACGAAGTGGTACGCAGCCAATTCGGCCTGCTCGGCAGCTTCAACGCGGAGGCCACGCTGAGACTGCTCGCCGGGATGCGCACCACCGCCGAGGCCGTGGTCCGTCTCGGTGCCCCGGATGCCCCCCTGCATGAGAGCAGCAGCGCCCAGATGCGCTATCACGGCCAGGGCCACGAAATCTCCGTCGCCGTGCCCGATCCCCTGAGCGCCGACGCCCTGCGCGAGGCCTTCGAAGAGGCCTATCGCCGCCATTACGGGCGCTGCATTCCGGGCGTCGATATCGAGGTGTTGACCTGGACCCTGGAGCTTGCCACCGAAGTCGCCGCACCGAAGCCGGTCGCGGACTGGCCGGCGACCGAGGCGACAAGCGACGAGCCGACCCGGCCCCTGTTCGATCGCGCGAGTGCCGCTTTCGTCGAGGCCGCGTTCCATCGCCGCGCCGCGCTGGCAGCGGGCGCTCATCTTGCCGGCCCCGCCTTGATCGCGGAAGCGCAGACGACTACCGTCGTGCCTGCAGGCTTCACCGCCTCGATCGATGGTGAAGGCGCGATCGTCATGCGCCGGCAGGGACAGGGAGACCAAGCATGAGCGGCGACGCGCTGGCGGGCATCCGCACCCAGCTTCTGTGGGATCGCCTGATTGCGGTGGTCGAGGAGCAGGCTCAGACGCTGATCCGCACCGCCTTCAGCAATACCGTGCGCGAGGCCGGGGATCTCTCGGCGGGCGTCTTCGACCTGCGGGGGCGCATGCTGGCACAGGCCGTCACCGGAACACCGGGCCATGTCAACGCCATGGCCGTCTCGGTCAATCATTTTCTTGAGAAATACGGCCTCGACGGCATGCATCCGGGCGATGCCTACATCACCAACGACCCCTGGCTCGCGACCGGCCATCTGCACGACTTCACCGTGGTCAGCCCGACCTTCCGCGGCGACGAGCTTGTGGCGCTGTTCGCCTCGACCTCCCATGTGGTCGATGTCGGCGGGCTCGGCTTCGGGCCGGACGGGCGCCAGGTTTTCGAGGAGGGACTGTATGTGCCCATCCTCAAGCTGCTCGATCGCGGCGCGGTCAACCAGACCCTGATCGACATTGCGCGGGCCAATGTGCGCGAGCCCGAGCAGCTCGAGGGCGACTTCTATTCCCTCGCCGCCTGCAATGAGATCGGTGGCCAGCGCCTGCTCGCCATGATGGACGAGTTCGCCCTCGACGGCCTCGGCCCCCTCGCCGATCATATCGTAGAGACTTCGCACCGGGCCATGGTGGAAGAGGCGCGCAAGCTGCCGCAAGGCAAGTGGTCCCAGGCCATGCGCATCGATGGCTACGAGGCGCCGTTGGATCTGGTTGCCGAGCTCAGCATCGGGGCAGACGGCATCGATATCGATTTCAGCGGCACCTCAGGCGTCTCGGACTACGGCATCAACGTGCCGCTCAGCTATACCCAGGCCTATGCCACCTTCGGCGTGCGCTGCGTCGTCGGCAACACCATTCCCAACAATGCGGGCTCGCTGTCGGCGGTGCGTGTGACGGCGCCCGAAGGCAGCATCCTCAACGCGCCGCCGCCGCGCGCCGTGGCCGCGCGGCACGCCATCGGCCAGATGCTGCCCGACGTGGTGCTCGGCTGCCTGGCGCAAGCCGTCGACGATATCGCGCCGGCGGAAGGCACCTCGTGCCTGTGGAACTTCGTGCTCTATGGCGGCGCTGGCATTGCCGGCAACAGCGGCGGCGCCAACGCACCGCCGTTCACCGTCACCCTGTTCCACAATGGCGGCACCGGCGCCAGGCCGGACAAGGATGGGTTGTCCGCCACCGCCTTTCCTTCAGGGGTGCGCAACACGCCGGTGGAGATCAACGAGGCGATCTCGCCGATTCTGGTGCATCGCAAGGAATACCGGCAGGATTCCGGCGGTGCCGGGCGCCGTCGCGGCGGCCTCGGCCAGATCATGGAGATCGGCAATGTCGAGGGTGCGCCGTTTGCCGTTTCCTCCATGTTCGATCGGGTCAACCATGCGCCGCGCGGCAGGCTGGGCGGCGGCGACGGGGCCTGCGGCCGCTCGGTGCTGGCCTCGGGCGAAGTGCTGGCGCCGAAGGGGCGGCAGATCGTCCCCGCCGGCGATATGCTCATGCTCGACATGCCCGGCGGCGGCGGTTACGGCCCGGCCTTCGCGCGCGACCCGGCGCTGGTCGCCGCCGACGTTCGCGACGGCCTGGTCAGCGCCGAGGCGGCCCTACGCGACTATGGCGTGGCACTCGACGAGACGAGCGCGGTGGACCAAGCCGCTACCGCGGCGGCGCGTGCCGGGACGGGAGCGGGATCGGCTACCGGATAAACCGTTGCCCCCTATCCAAAAAACGCTCCAGCGGCCGCTATATCCTGGATCTATTGCAGGTCGTTGAGCAGGGCATCGGCCTCTTTCAGGTCGGCGGTGTCGAAACCTTCAGTGAACCAATTGTGTACGGGCGCGAGGATATCTCGAGCCTCATCGATGCGGCCCTGGTCGTGCCAAAGGCGGGCAAGAGAGGTGGCGATCTTGAGTTCGAACCACTTGGCCGATTGGTCGCGGGCGAATTGGAGAGCCCTAAGGAATTCGGCTTCGGCGGCTGCCGGGTCGCGGGGGCTTTCCGCGAGCATCAGTGCCGCCCGGATACGGTGACGATCGGCGCGGGTCCAGCCTTCATCGACTCGGCCGCCCATCTCAAAACCAAGATCTACCGCTTCACGTGCTGCCGCCAGATCGCCGAGCTCAAGCCTGGCCTCCGCCAGCCTAGCCAGGCAACTCGGCGCAATCACATAGACTTGAGGCATGGCAGCAATCAGACCGTCGTCGGCGAGACACGCGGCCCCGGCATCCGTCTGCTCGAGTTGCACGAGACTGGCGCCCTTGTGAATGGTCGCAATCGGACCCCACAGCGGCAGCTCGAACTCTTCGACAAGGTCTACCGCGGCGTCAGCATGTCGCAGCGAGCGATCCGCCTCTTGCCGCCAGGCGAAGATCTGGCTGGTGAGACAATGGCCGAAGGCCGCTGCAAAAGGGTTCTTCAGCCGCTCGGCATGGTCGCGCGCCACTTCGATCTTTTCCAATGCCCTATCGGGATAGCCCATCAGGACATCGGTACAGGCCGAAAAGTCGCGGCAGGTGACGCCCGGCGATTCCATATGGGTGCGCAGGAAGGCCTCCTCGTCATCGAGCGAAAGCCCGTCATAGGCAGCCCGCAGCAGCGGCGCTGCCTGCGGCAAGAAGCCGAGCCACATGCTGGAAGCGCCAAGGGCCCAATTCGCTGTGACGATGGCCCGGGGATGGCCGGATGCGACGGCAAAATCGTGAAAGGCCTTGTCGCCGTCATGAGCGGCATGGACGTCGCCGACCGAGACATGGTTGCGATGCAGTCCAAGCCAGATGGCCCCTGCAAGATCGATCTCGCCGAGCGTCTCGCTCAGCGTCTTCGCAGCCAGGAAGTTCGTTTCCACTTCCGGCACGCCATATCCCTTCGCAGCGATCAACGAGGCGCCCATGACGATCCGCAAGGAAAGTTCCTCCTGGTCACGGTCGTCGCCTTCGGGAACGGACGAGAGCTCGCCGAGAGCGGTCTCGACATGATTGATGGCTTCTACGTTGGCGAAGCGCGCCGCTGCCCGATCCGCGGCGCGATGCCAATGGGGCACAGCCTCCGCCGCCATGGCGGCGGCACTATACTGATAGGCGACGCGCTCGGGCTGCTGTTCGACGACGTCGGCAAAATCCGCGACCAAAACCGCCGCAATGCTCGCATGGAGCTGCTGGCGCCGACTTCTCAGCAGGCTTTCATAAGCGGCGTCCTGAACCAGGGCATGCTTGAAGGTGCAAACGGCATCGGGAGGTGCGCCGCGGCGAAAAATGAGCTCGCTGTCGATCAATTCCTGCAGCGCCTCTTGAAGCTCGTTGTCGCGCAGGGGCGAGACAGCGGCCAATAGCTCGTATTCGAATTCCCGGCCGATGCAAGCGCCGATCTGGGCTACCTCCTTGACCGGGGCCAGGCGGTCGAGGCGTGCCATCAGGCTGTCTTGCAGGGTCGCGGGAATGGCCAGCGGCGGCAGCGGACCGGTGAGCGCATATCGGTCACCCTCCAGCCCCAGGAAGCCGGCTTCCAGTACCGTCTTGGTCAGCTCCTCGACGAACAGCGGCACGCCGTCGGTCTTGGCGACGATCTGGTCAAGCACCTCCTCGGGGAGAGCTCTGCCGCCGGTTACGCGTTCCACCATCGCCTGGCCCTGGCGCCGCGACAAACGGGTCAGCGCCAGGGTGGCGATATGGCCATGCCCGGACCAGGGCGGCTCGAACTCCGGACGATAGGTGATGAGCAGCAAGACAGGGACATGCTCGATGCGCTCGATCACCGCGCCAAGGGCTTCAAAGGTTGTCGGGTCGATCCAATGCGCGTCCTCGAGTATCATCAGCACCGGTTGATGCGACGCAAGACCGACAATCTGATCGCCAAAAGCGGCAATGGACAATTCCTTCTGCTTTTGTGGCGGAAGAGCGAGCGGCGGATAACGGTCCAATGGCAGCGACAGAATCCCAGCGATCAATGGTGCTTGTGCCGCAACATCATCGGTGCCCTGCGCCAATACCGCCTCCAGCTTGTCGAGCTTCTGTTCCGGCGTGTCGTCGCGCGCAAAGCCCCCAGCGCGCTCGATTTGCGTAATGAGCGGGTAGAAGGCCGAATTTGTATAGTAGGGTGAGCATTGATAGCGTAACCGCGTGTGCGGATCCCCGGCCAGGTGCTCGTTCAGCACTTGCAGCATGCGGCTCTTGCCGATTCCCGGCTCGCCGGACAGCAATACGACTTGCCCTTCACCGTCTTTTGCCTGCCCCCAACGCTCGAGCAGTAGCCCGGTTTCGTGTTCGCGGCCGACAAAGGGGGTAAGCCCGCCTGTCGCCTGGGCCTCGAAGCGGCTGTCGGACACGGCCTCGCCGGTTGCTTGCCAAACCGTGACCCGCTCGCTAATGCCCTTGAGTGCTCGGGCACCCATCTCCTCCATGGCGAAAGCGGCGCCCAGCAAGCGGCGTGTGCTTTGGGCGACGGCAACGGTCCCGGGCTCGGCCAAGGCCTGAATCCTGGCCGCGACATTCGGCGTTTCGCCCACGGCCAACTCGGATTCCGCACCGCTGTCCCCCACCACGACAAGGCCTGTGGCGATACCGATCCGCACCGTTAGCGCAGTCGCTGCCTCCAGCGATGCGATCGCATCGACGATTTCCAATCCGGCCCGAACGGCGCGTTGCGCACCGTCCTCGTGCGCCGCCGGCCAGCCGAAATAGATCATCACGCCGTCGCCGAGATACTGAGCAACATGGCCTTCGTAACGCTTGATCACGTCGGTGCAGGCGCGCCGATAGGCCTGCATGACATCGCTGAGTTCTTCAGGGTCGAGGGATTCGGAGAGCGCCGTCGAGCCGACCAGATCGCAAAACATGACAGTAATCTGACGGCGCTCGGCGTCGCGCGGCGCGGCCTCCATGGGCGGCGCGGCAGGGGCCGCACGCTCTTTCGCCGCGGACAGGACTTTTGCCCGCGGGCCCATGGGGAGGCCCAGCTCTTTCAGATTGGCCTCGGTCAGATGAGGTAACGCGTCGGGGGTAATGTGCTCCGCCTCGAACGCCGACGCATATTCGCCCAACCCCAACGCATCCAGCCACTCGCGGATGCCGGACATGCCACTCCTCCTGCGAATATTCTACACGCAAGAGCCTCTTCTTGCAGCTGTCGTGTGGATTGCCGAACCGGCGGACCCAACTTGGTGCGGTCGACCTGGATGCGCCGCTGGACAAAACAGGCAGGGTGGACGAAGCTGCCACGCATCGTACGGGAGGAAGGAGCCAGCGAATGAAATGGGGTGTCTTCAGTCTCAGCCAGATCCTGGATCTCTCCCGGGTGACGGAAGCGTTCGACGAGGACATGGCCTATTTCCAGCGTGCCGAAGCGCTCGGTTACGATACCATCTGGTTGGCTGAGCATCTGTTCTCCAACTACGGGCTGGTCACCTCGACCCAGGTGCTGGCGGCGGCGGTGGCGCGCAGCACCACGACCATCGGCATCGGCACCGCGGTCGTTGTCATCCCCTTCAACCATCCTCTGCGTACCGCGTCCGACTTTGCGCTGATCGACGTACTCTCCCACGGGCGGCTCAAGTTCGGCGCCGGGCGCGCCTATCAGCCGCACGAGTTCGTCGGCCTCGACCTGCCCATGTCGGCGAGCCGGCAGATGTATGGCGAAGGCCTCGACCTGGTGCTCGAGGCCTGGACCAACGAGACCGTTGCCCATGACGGCGAATACTGGAAGGTGCGCGAGCCGGTCGAGGTGCTGCCCAAGCCGGTGCAGAAGCCTCATCCGCCGGTCTATCAGGCCTGCATATCGCCGGACAGCTTTCTCACCGCGGCGCAAAAAGGCTTCAACCTGCAGCTTGCCTCGCCCTTCAGCTATCGCACCTATCGCGAGGACTGGATCGACAAGCTCGCAGAGAGCTTGGATGCGCATGAGGCGGAGCGCGAGCGCTGCGGCCTCGATCCCAAGGGCGGCGAGCGCATGATGCTGCTGCCGTTCTATGTGGACGAGGATGGCGGCGCGGCACGCGAGCTGTTCGGCAAGCATGTCGAATGGTTCTACGCCAAGGTCACCAACAACCAGCAGAAGGGCGCCGGGCCGGCGGAAGTTGTCGAGGGCTACGAGCTGACCATGCGTGAAAGCCGCAAGACGCTTGCCGGCGGCTATCTCAATTTCGCCAAGCTCTACGAGCACGGCGCCGCCATCGCCGACGATCCCGCGACCTGTGCAGAAAAGCTGATCCACCTGCGCAGCGCCGCCTCAGCATCACCGAATTCGTGCTCTGGCCCAATATCGGCGGCATGCCGGCGGCGCAAGCGCATGCCTCCATGGCGCTCACCATCCGCGAGGTCGCCCCAAAGGTGAACGCCGCCGTGGCCAGTGCATAAACAATCGGTGACAGTTACCTATTGCCACCGAGATTTATCAATTGTTACAATTGGTTATACAGATTTGGCATTTGTGAAAAGGGTTAATGCATTGAAAAATAACGATAACCCGTTGATCAATAGGTAACTGTCACCAGGTGTAAAAGGGAGGTGGAGCGTGCCATATGAGATTTCCTGCCTGGTGGATTGCCGCTGCCGGCTCGGTGAGAGCCTGGTCTGGGATGCGGACGCAGGGCGCATTCTCTGGGCGGATATCACGGGCCGGCGCATTCACGCCTACACCTTGGCCGGCGAACGCCACGAAAGCTGGGACTTCGCAAGCGAGGTCGGCGCCTTCGGGCTATGCCCCGACGGCCGCTTCGTGGTCGGCCTGCGCGACGGCGTCTCCCTGTTCGATCCGGCTAGCGGCGCGCTCGAGCCGCTCGTCGCCATCGAAGCCGACAATCCCGACACCCGCCTCAATGACGGCAAGATCGGCCCCGACGGCGCCTTCTGGATCGGCAGCATGGACGATCGCCCCGAGCGCCGGCCCATAGCCTCGCTCTATCGCGTTACCGCGGACGGTGCCTGCGAGCGCAGGGTCGAGGGGCTGATGGTCTCGAACGGCCTCGCCTGGACATCGGACGCCCGCCGCATGTTCCACAGCGATTCGAGCGCCAATCGTATCGATGTCTGGGATTTCGACCCCGCCAGCGGCGCCATGTCGGGCCGCCGCCCTTTTGCCGAGCCGACGTCGGAGCAGGGCCGCCCCGACGGTGCCGCGGCCGACGTCGAGGGCGGCTATTGGAGCGCAGGCGTCTCCGGCGGTCATCTGAATCGCTTCGCGGCCTCCGGCGAGATCGTCGAATCGATCCCGCTGCCGGTGCCGGCGCCGACCATGTGCGCCTTTGGCGGCGAGGATATGCGCACCCTCTTTGTCACCAGCCTGCGCGACGGCCGCCCGCCCGCGCTGATCGAGCGTCATCCGCTTTCGGGCAGCCTGCTCACCCTACGTGTCGACGTGGAAGGGGTTCCCGTCGGCCGCTTCGGAGAATGAAACCATGACCACAGTCCTGTTGACCGGCGCCGCCGGCAATCTCGGCCGCGTCTTGAGCGCCGGCCTCGCCGACACCTACAAGCTGCGCCTCACCGACATCGTGACCGCCCACGACATCCCGGACGGCGCCATCTTCCGGCCCGCCGACCTTGCCGACAAGGACAGGGTGCTGGCGCTTTGCGAGGGTGTCGACGCCATCGTGCATTTCGGCGCCATCGCCACCGAAGCGAGTTTCGAGGACATTCTCGAGGCCAACCTGCGCGGCACCTATCACATCTTCGAAGGCGCCAGGCAGAATGGCGCGCGCGTTATCTTCGCCAGTTCCAACCACGCCATCG
>CAZKTK010000048.1:0-11953 GCA_964555535.1 uncultured Rhodospirillaceae bacterium | reverse complement strand
CGCTGCTATCGCGGCGCACGCGTCCCGCCAACTCCAGCTCAAGCACCAGGATCATCACTTCAGCGGCTGTTAAGTGACACTGGCGCACCAGTTCGTCAACTCCCAGCGGGCTGCTGCCGAGCAATGAGAGCAGCGCGTCGCGTTGGGCGGCGCTGGGTGCGGGCGTGCCGGTTGTCAGGCTGCCGCTCACCGGCCGAGGGGGCTCGGCGAGGTCGCTGCGGCGGGCATCGGCGAGGGCTTCGACCACGTCCGCGGCGCTCTCTGTCAGCAGTGCGCCCTGGCGGATCAGCTTGTTGCTGCCCCGCGAGCGGGGGTCGAGCGGCGAGCCCGGCACGGCGAAGACCTCGCGGCCCTGTTCCAACGCCAGGCGCGCGCTGATCAGACTGCCCGAGCGCAAGCCGGCCTCGATCACCACGACCCCCAACGCCAAACCGGAGACGATTCGATTGCGGCGGGGAAAATGCCGCCCCTGGGGCTTGAGCCCGAGCGGCTGCTCGCTGACCACGGCGCCAAGCTCGACGATGCTCTCGTAGAGTTCCCGATTCTCGGCCGGATAGACGATATCGATGCCGCCTGCGACCACCGCCACGGTGCCGCTTTGCAAGGCGCCGGCATGGGCTTCCGAATCGATACCGCGCGCGAGACCGGAAGAGATGACAAGCTCGGCCTCGCCAAGCTCAGCCGCCAGGCCGCGGGCAAAGCGCCGGCCAAGCCCCGAGGCATTGCGCGCGCCGACAATGGCCACCGTGTCGCGGCGCAGCAGATGCGGATTTCCGAGCACGGCAATGACGGGCGGCGGGTCGGCGATGGCGGCAAGCGGCGTCGGATAGGCCGGCTCGCAAAGGTGTGAACAGAATCGATACGGTGGTCGTGATGGCGACCTGGGTCCTATTGGAAAACCACAGGCCGAGCGACACGGCGGCAATGTATGGGATGCCGCCGGCAACGCCCATGGGCATCAACAGGTCAAGAGCGAAGAATGCGGGCAGCAAGGCGCAGGAAAAGAAGAAGGCTTTCTGGCTATGCCCTTTTGGCGAGGCGGTGCCTCTTTCGCCGGGCCGTCGCGACAGGTAAATGACGGCCCCCATAACGACGATGGCGAACACCGTCAGCGTTCTGTTGACGAGCACCTGCCAATAAATTCCTCCCTCAGGCGACAGAAAATATCCGATCACGGTGAGGAAGACGGAGACAGTAGTGACGGCGACAATCTGACCGCGGATGGGGAACCACAGTCCAAGCAATATTACTGCAGCATGAGAAGCCCCGCCGGCGACGCCCAACGGCAGGATAAGATCGAACATGAGAAAGGCCAACGACATGAGGCAGGCGACGAGAAAGAGGCCGTGCCTGTCCATCGCACGTGAAAGCCAATCGATGGATAGTCCTTCGCGGCTGACCGATCGCATGGTTTTAAGATAAGGGCTTTTACTGGGGCGACAACTGGAAACGTTCCAGGGTTCGACAATTCCAGCGCTCAATGGTCGTGCACAAATGTATCACACGAACTGTCATCGCTCTGACAGGTCTAAAGGAAATTGGAGCATGTCCGAGGCAACGCCGGCCAATCCTGTCCTTACCGCGGAATGGCGATCGGCTCCGGCGGAGCCTTGCCGAGGACCAAATCGGCGCCCTTTTCGGCGATCATCATGACAGCGGCATTGAGGTTGGCCGATATCATTTCCGGCATGATCGAGGCGTCTATCACTCGCAGGCTTTGCAGGCCGTGAACACGCAATTGATCATCGACAACGGCGCTGGGGTCGGTTTGCGGACCCATGCGGCACGAGCCCATGAAATGGAAGGTGCTGGCGCCCAAATCCCGCGCCGCATCCATCAATTCATCGTCGGACTGCGCCTCCGCGCCCGGATAGGCTTCCTGATCGAGAAACGGGGCCATGGCTTCTGTCGCGAAAAGGCGGCGCATCAGCCGCATTCCGGAAACCGTTAGTCGGCGATCATTCTCGCTGCTCAGGTAATTCGGTTGAATGACCGGCTTCGCGAAGGGGTCTGAAGATGTTGCATTGACCCAGCCCCGGCTTTCCGGGCGGTGCACCCAGGCGGCCGCCGTGCAGCCCGGCAAGTCGTCCAGCAGGCCATGTTGCCCGAGCTTGTAGCTGGCGGGCGTGAAGATGAACTGAAGGTCGTTGTTCTTGACGGCCTCGTCGGAATGCCACGAGCCGTAGACCATCGAGGGGCTCAGGGAGACGATGCTTTCGCCGCCCAGTAGATACTTTGCGATTTCTGCCATAAGGCGCAGGCCGCGCGAGCGTTCGTTCAAGGTCTCGACCCCGCGCGCACGCATGCATATTCGCGGTGCGTAATGGTCGCCCAAGTTCTTGCCCACGCCCGTCAACTCATGACGTAGCGAAATGCCGAGTGGGGCGAGGACGTCCGCCGGGCCGACGCCCGAGAGCTGCAGCAGTTGCGGCGAGTTGATGGCACCGCCGGACAAAATGACCTCGCTGTTCGCGTGCACTTCTGTTTCCGGTCCGTCGCGCCCGCCCTTGGCGTAGGCGACGCCGATGGCGCGATTGCCATCGAAGAGCAGCCGGGTGGCGTGGGCACCGGTGCGTACCGTGAGGTTCGCCCGGCCCTTCGCGGGTTTCAGAAATGCTCCCGCCGCGCTGACCCGGCGCCGCCGGTGGATCGTACGCTGAACGTAGGCGAGTCCGGCCTGGTCGCCGCTGTTGTAGTCGTCGTTGCGCGGAATGCCGATCTCCTCGGCGCCGCGAATGAAGGCGTCGCACAGCGGGTGTGTGATGCCGAGATCGGTGATCGGCAACTCACCGTCACGGCCTCGCACCGTATCGTCCGCCGGGCCAATGCGGCGTTCGCTGCGGCGAAAATAGGGCAGCACGTCCGCATACCCCCAACCTGCATTCCCGGCCTGCGCCCAGGAATCGAAATCCATTGGCTGGCCGCGATTGTAGATGTGGCCGTTTATGGAACTGGAGCCCCCCAGGGTCTTGCCGCGGGGCGCCGGAATGGCCCGGCCGCCTGTCCAATGGGTCGGCTCGGTCTCGTAGAGCCAGTTCAGTTTGGGGTTGGTCAGGGTCTTGATGAACCCGGCCGGAATATGGATGTAGGGATGCCAATCGGCCGGGCCGGCCTCCAGCAGGCAAACCCGGCGCTTGCCGTCCGCTGTCAGACGGTTGGCGAGAATGCAACCGGCAGTTCCGGCGCCGACGATGATGGTGTCGAACTGTTCAATCATGCCATACCCTAAGCGCTCAGGCGTGACATATCCACTGGAATGCAATTGGCAGCCTGGGGCAAATTGGCCGGTGAGGTCGCTGGCGAATGGCGTACAGGCAATTGTTCGTAGGCAATGGTCCGTCGTAATGGACAAGACTCCGGCTTGGCGCTCCATATTGACGGGTTGTATTTGGGGGTCGTCTAACTCTAGCAGGTGGTGTCTGGGCCGGTTGGATATTCCGGTGGAGTCTTCAAGATATTGAGATATATGGGAAATATGGCAGATTCTAACTGCAGGCGGCGGGTCTCGCCCGATCAAAAAAAGTTTCGTTAATATTTCAGTAAAATTTTACGGACATAGTCCGTTTGCACCATGCCAAGTTCCAATCGCTGTGGCTCAATCCAGAGCGAGAGGTTTCCGTGACCTCGAAATCCACGGTTGCGGGCATGGCGCAGGACGTAGGCGTCGACCGCTTCCGGTTCCAGGAGGAGACGATAGTCATGGCTATGACAAGCATCGGCGTCAGCCGGCAATTGACACCCCGACTGTTCTTCGACGGCGCCCTTGCCGGCTGTACCGTCGCGCTTGGCACGGTTCTCGCCGTCGAGGCTCTTGGCGCGTTGTCTCTGTCCGGTCAGGGTCAGGGCCAAGTGCTTGGTTTTGCAGGTGCCATTCTGCTCTGTGTGATCGGGGTACTATTCGGCGATGGGGCGCGGCGAGGCGACCTCGGCCGCGGCGTGGCCACCTTGGTTGCTGCGTCGCTCGGCGTGGTATTTGCGCTTGCCTGCGTGCCCTCTTCAGCGCCGTAAAGCACGGAAAGGGGGGTCGGATAACGGTCGCTGTTTGGCAAGTCCGCACCGATAAGGATGATCTTTCCGGCGAACCATTGCGCCGGCATTATCGATGCGACCTCGGCGGGATAGACGGGAATGGCCGGCTTGCCGTCGCCGGGATTGCGGCGATAGGCAATGCGAAAGTCGTCTTTCTCACCAATTATGCCGGCTGCGGCGGCGAGCCGTCGGGAAAAGGCGGGAACGCCTTGATCGTTGCTGCCGGCGACGTGGCGGGCGATGCCGTCATGGGCGTCGAGGCGAAGGACGATCGACCCTGGCGGGTTGTTCGCGGTAAAGGCAGCAAGATAGTCGGTCTGTGCCGGAGAGAGGCCGTTCTTGCCACCGGCCCAGGCGGTAACGATGGGGATGTCGGAGCTGGCCAGCACCGCCATCAAGCGGTCGTCGCGGGCAGACTCGGTCGCCTGATCGAAAAGGATATCGATCCCCACCGCCAGCGCTTCGGCATCGACGACGGCCTGGAGTTGCTTGGCCAACCAGTCCCGGTCGATCGGCGAGCGCACTGCGAGCTCCTTCAAGGCCAGGGTCTGCTCGGTGATCGCCAGCACCACGATATTGCTGTCCTGGGGCAGGGGTTCGCTCATCAGGCCGGTGCGCAGGTCATCGGCCCAGTTCTCGAAAACGGTTAGAAAAGGCAGAACCCGCGGCGCACCGAAGCTGAACAGTGCGGTCAGCACGACGATGAGCAGAAACGGTAGGGCCTCGCGGCGCGTCCGCAGGCGCAACCAATGCCGTTCCTTGCGTTGGCTGTCAGCCATCGGCCACTGCCTCATCGATTCCGCGTGCTGCGAACAGGAAACCGAGCTCGTGGGCCTCATTGCCGAGGTCGGCTAAGCCCGTGGTATGCTTGCCCCGACCCCATTCAGCAAGCGCCCGTCCGCGACGGCAGAAGAAGTCGCTCCACAAGAAGGGCTCGTCGGCGGTGAAGGCTTCCAGTGCGCCGGCACAGCGCTCGGCACTGTCCCAATCTTCGAAACGAAGGCAGGCGTCTATGGCGTCACGGTAGAACCAGAGCGGATTGTGGCCGACGCAGCCCTGCGCCATCAGTCTCTCGCCTTCTGCTATGGCGGCATCGGCCGAAGCCTTGTCCGGCGCTACCAGGGCAACACCGCCGAATACCCAGCCGCCCATCAGGGCCGCGCTGTCTGCAGCCGCCAGCGCTCCGGCCCTCTGCGCCAACTCGAATGCTGCCGCGGTGTCGCCAAGCAGCCAAAGCGCTCGCGCTTTCGCAATGAGTTCGTACGGCATCCAAATTCGCGCACCGATGCGGTCACACAGGGTGATGGCGGTCTCGGCCTGCTTCAGTGCCTCTTCGCCTTCCAGCAACTCGACGAACAGCGCCGCCGACGCCCCGCGAAAGATCACTTCGGCGCGCGGATGATCGGCTTCCACGACAATGGCGATGCCGGCGAGAAAGGCCTCTTTGGCCGCGCTCGGTCCGGCCGTGAGTAGGCGGGTGTGTTCCTGGGCCGGCAGGTTGCCTGCCTCCACCGAGGTGCTGCCGTGCCGCCGAGCCAGCGCCACGCAATCTCTGAAGTACTCGAATGCTGTCAGCATGTGGCCGCGGATATATTCGGCATCGGCTATGCCGCTGAGCGCATGCATCTCCAACTCGGAAGAGTCGGCCGTGCGGGCATAGTCGAGCGCGGCCTTCTGCTCGGTCAGGATCTTGTCTGTCTCGCCCATGACGAAATACGTATTGCCGCGCAGGTGGTGAACGCGTGCCTTGTCGGCGGGCTCATGGGCGTGGCGCTGGGCTCGTTCCAGGGCCTGCAGGGTATCCTGCGAGCGGCCAAGCACGCGCAGGCTGCCTGCGAAGGCCATGTGCAACTCCAGTGCTTCGTCATCGGCCATGTCATAGGGCGACAGCTCGACGGCCTTCTCAAGGTGCTCGCAGGCCTCTACATGGGCCGAGCGACGGGCCGCATTGGCTCCCGCAAGCTGCCAATACTGCGAGGCACGAGCATTCTCGCCGGCCTGCGACAAGTGGTAGGCGACGGTTTCCGGCTCGGCATTGACCAATTCCGGAAATTGGCTCTCCAAGGCGTCGGCCACGGCAGTGTGGAGCCGCAAGCGTTTTTGCTTCAGCAGGCTGTCATAGGCGGCATCCTGCACCAATGCATGCTTGAAGACATAGATTTCGTCGGGGGGCCAGCCGCGACGAAAGATGAGCTCTGCGTCTGCCAGCTGTCGCAGGGCATCTTCCAGATCGGCCTTGTCGCGCCCCGCGACCTCCCCCAGCAGATCGGCGCCGAACTCGCGGCCGATCACGGCCCCGATCTGCGCCACTTCCTTGACCGGTGCCAGCCGGTCGAGCCGTGCCATCAGGGAATCCTGCAAGGTCTCGGGCACGGCCATCCGCGGCAGCGGCATGGAGAGGGTATAGCCGTCGGCGGTTTCGGTGAGCGAGCCGGAATCGACAATCGCCTTGGTCAGCTCCTCGACGAACAAAGGCACGCCGTCGGTACGAGCGACGATCTGCTCTATCACCTCTACCGGCAGGGTCTTGCCGGACAGTACATGCAACGCCAACTGAGTCGTCTGCGCGCGGGTCATGCGATTGAGGGTTAGGTGGGCAAGGTTATCGAGGGATGTCCAGGGCGGTGTGAACTCCGGCCGGAACGTGACCAGGGTCATGAGTGACTGCGAATGCGAGCGCTCCAACAACAGGCTGAGAAGGTCGAGCGACGTGGGGTCCAATGGACGTCCTCGACGACGGCGAGCAGTGGTGTCTTCCGTGCGAGGCCCGCGACGTGGTCCGCAAGAGTCCGCAGTGTCAGTGTCCGGCGCGCCTCGGGGTCGGGGTCAGGCTCGGGATAGCGATCGTCGCATTCGACCAGCAACAGCTCTGCCAAGAGCGGCACGGTGGCAGCCGCGTCAAGACCGGACTCGCGCGCCAGGGCATCGAGCTCGGCGAGCTTGTCATCTGTGGCAAGGGCGCCTGACAGATATTGGGTGAAGGCGTAGAACGCCGTGTTTCGATGGTGTGGCGAGCATTGAAAATGCAGCGTTCTGCCGCCGTCGTCGCTGACCAGCTCGCGGCTCGCTTCCAAAATGCGGGACTTTCCAATGCCTGCCTCGCCGGACAGCAGCACGACCTGGCCTTTGCCGGTCTTGGCGCGTTGCCAGCGCTGGGAAACGAACGTGGTTTCTTCTTCGCGGCCGACCAGTGGTGTGAGGCTGCCGCCGCGATAGGCCTCGAAACGGCTTCCCGCCGCGGCCTCGGCGAGCGCGCGATAGGCCCGCACCGGCTCGAGAATTCCCTTCAACGACTGCTCGCCGAGCTCCTCATAGGCGAATGCTTGGCCTGCCAGGCGCCGGCTGGTTTCGCCAAGCACCACTTCGTCGGCGCCGGCAAGGGCCTGCAAGCGCGCGGCGATATTGGGTGTCTCACCAACTGCCAGCTTTGGCACCGAGGCATCGCCGGCCCCGGTCTCGCCAACGACGACAGGACTCGTGGCGATGCCGACGCGCACCTGCAGGGGTTCCGGTGCGGCCACGGCCTTGACCGCATGGACGATCTCGAGCGCCGTGCGAATGGCGCGCTCTGCATCGTCCTCATGTGCCGTGGGCCAGCCGAAATAGGTCATCAGCCCGTCACCGAGATATTGTGCCACGTGGCCGTCATAGCGCTCGATGACGACACCGCAGGCCTGTTGATAGGCCTGCATGAGGGTGCGCAGGTCCTCCGGGTCGAGGCGCTCGGAAAGCGCCGTCGAACCGGCCAGGTCGCAGAACATGACGGTGATTTGGCGGCGCTCCGCCTCGGTTGTAAGGTTTGCGGCCGGCGGCTCGTCGGCAGCTTGGGACGCAGCCTTGAGGATTCGCTTGCGCGGGCCGAGCGGGACGCCAAGATCCTTGAGGTCGTCTTCCGTCAGGTCGGCAATATCTTCGGGCAGAACCTGCTCGCTCTCGAAGGCCTCGGCAAACTGACCGAGACCCAGACCGTCCAGCCACTGCCGTATCTCGCTCATCCCCCCTCCGTGCAGAGAGTCTCAGAATACGGGTATGATATCTGCCGGGTCGAAGGCGACGGTCTCCCCGTCGATACCAATCTCGGGTATGGCCGGGAAGGCGATGTCGTATTCCTCCAGGATGCCCTTCATGCGCAGCACCGCGGCACGCCAATTCTCTCGCCGCTCCTCGGTGCTGAGCAGGCCGAGCCCGGCGCCGGCGGCCTCCGCCTCGAGCAGGCGGTGGGCATCGCTGAAGGTGTCCGGCAACTCCCAGAAATGATCCGGCGGCTCGTAGAGAATGCCCGAGAGAAAGACATAGCCGGCGCGGATCTGCTTCGTGATCACGCCTTTCTGTTCATCGTCGATGACCGGCAGCAGCTTGCGCAGCACGGCCATGCAGATGGCCATGTGACGTGCTTCGTCCTTGCCTATGCAGCGAAAGGCTTCCTTCAGCACGGGGATGGTGCTGCGCTTGTGCATGGTGTGGAACAGCGTCGCGGCAGCCAGCTCGCCCATCAGGAACGAGGTGAACAGGATGGCCAGTGGGTACTTGCCGACGGCGGTCTTGAAGCCCTGCCAGTAGCGCGCGCCATTGTGGTAGTACCAGCGCGCATTATTGAGAGCGAGCTTGCCCAACGGCGTTGTCGGCGTGTGCCCGATCGGCCCGCCGGGCACCAGCTTGGTGATGACTCGCTGGCAAATCTCTTCGTGGTGCACTTCGTCCCGCGTGACCTGGAAGAAGCACTTGCGCACCGGATCTTCCTGGTGGGTCTCGTAGGTGTGGATCATGGCCCGGGCGAAAACAGCGGGCCCAGAGCTGTCGAAGACAGAGAGCAGGGTGAACCAGTAGGCGATGGCGTAGCGCTGATCGGCCGTGAAGGCCTCCGGGTCCAGGGTGTCCCAGGGCAGGGTCGCCGGGGACCAGCCGGGATCGCGGCCCTGCTCGTACACCTCCAGCAGCTTTGGCGTCTCGATGCCCCATTCGATGGGAAAGATGTTGTCCGGCGGAAAAGGCGGCGGCTCGCTGGTGCCGAACAAGATCTGTTCCGGCTGGGGCGCGGCATCGCCTCCGGGCGAGGGTGCCTCGGTCAGGCCCGACACGATGGCCGATTCCTCCGACATGGTAACTCTCCGACTGATTTGGTCGCGCGACCCGGTCAAGTAACCATGCGTACCAGATTGCGCAAGGCCGCTTCCGTCCCATGATCGAAAGCGCCGTCGACGACCTGCGGGCGGAAATGCCGTTGAAAGGCTATCACGACGTCGACGGTCTGCTGGTCGAATTCGCCAGTTGTCTTGATGCCATAGCCATAGGCGGCAAAGGCGGCCTGGGCCTCGAGCACCCGTTGCCCGCTGTCCCCCGGTCCCAGGGCCGCGGCCGGCGGGACCGAGATCTGCATGCTCGGCCACAGCCCGATGCCTTTCGCCGCTAGCCTGCGCCAGTCGAAGAACTCGCCCGGATCCTGCTTGCGCGATGGCGCGACATCGGCGTGACCGAGAACCCGGCGCGGCGCTATGCCGTGGCGCCGGCAAATATCGTGAGTCAGGGCCTCGAGGCTGGTCATCTGTACTTCCGCAAAGGGCCTGTAGCCGAATTCGTGGCCCGGATTGGACAGCTCTATGCCGATGGAGCGGTCGTTGACATCCGTGTCGCCGGCCCAGGAGCTGACGCCGGCATGCCAGGCGCGTCGCTGATCGGGCACCAGCCGGTGAATGGTTCCAAGCTCGTCGACCAGGTAATGGGCGCTGACCCGTGCGTCCGGATCGCAGAGACGGTCCAGGGCGGCCTCGGTCGAGGTCATGCCGGTGTAGTGCAGAATCAGCATGTCGATGCTCTGCCCAGGCGCGCGCGCGTCGTTGTTGGGCGAGGGACGATCGACCATGGGCGGCGGCGGTGCCGTGGGTGAGGAGCCACTTTGCGTAACCATGGTAGGCAATATAGCGCAGCAGCGGCCGAATCCGCGCGCCAATCTCGTATTGCCTCTGGCAAAACGGCGGCGCGTCGCCGAATTCGGCTGGCGGGGTGGTTTCTTATTGGAAGAGGCCAAGCAGGACCTGGGGCGAGGAGTTGGCGATGCCGAGGGTCTGCACAGCAAGCTGCTGCTTGACCTGCAAGGCTTGCAGCCGCGCCGATTCCCGCGCCAGATCGGCATCGACCAGCGGCCGAGGCCTTCCTCGACCGCGTCGGATACGGTGGTCAGGAAGGTGTCCTGGAAGTCGAGCTTGCGGGCGTCCGCGCCGAGTGCGCCAAGGACCGCATCAACCACATTTTGTGTGAAGTTGACCACAAACATCGCAGTTGTGGCCGCGGCTGTCGTTGCCAGATTTTGTGTGTTGAGCGGATTGTAGACGGCGGCCTCCAGGTTCTGTGCGCGCAGTGTGAGCGTGCCACCGTCGATGTCGGAGATGACATTTACGTCAGTCGAGCTGAACTCCAACAAGTTGCGCCCGTTATATTCGGCGTTTTGGATGAAGGTCAGTACCTGACCGACCATTTCCGCATAGTCGGCATTGAGAATGGCCTGTTGCTCGATGGTGTTGCCGGGGTTCATGCCTTCCATGACCTTGGCGCGAATCTCGATCATCATATTCGAGACCGATGTCGCGCCGGCCAGGGCGACGGAGGCAACACCGCGGCCGTTCGACAGGCCTTGCTGGACGGCGGCGATCGATTTCAGATTGCCGCGAATGCCCTGCGCGATGGCAAAGGTGGAAGCGTTGTCCTTGGCGCCGATCACCTTGAGGCCCGTCGAAACCCGATCCTGGGTCTTGGCCAGCGTGTCGTTTGTGTTGTTGAGATTTCGTAGCGCCACCATTGCGCCGACATTCGTGTTGATCGAGTTTCCGCCAGCCATATCGAACTCCTACCGCTTCGTTGCCAAAGTCGGCAGGGCCGAGGCAAGTGGTGTGCTGTCATTGGTAAGCAGGATTACAACTTGAAATTGTTAAGATTTTCTTGCTAGGCAGCGGGTCGGGAAGGGGCATAGCAAAACGGCGGCGCGCCGCTATGGCACGCCGCCGAATCAGGCTGGCGGGGTGGTCTCTTACTGGAAGAGGCCGAGCAGGACCTGCGGCGAGGAGTTGGCGATGCCGAGGGTCTGCACAGCAAGCTGCTGCTTGACCTGAAGGGCTTGCAGGCGGGCGGATTCCCGCGCCAGATCGGCATCGACCAGCGAGCCGAGGCCTTCCTCGACCGCGTCGGATACGGTGGTCAGGAAGGTGTCCTGGAAGTCGAGCTTGCGGGCATCTGCGCCGAGCGCGCCGAGCGCGGTGTTGACCGTGGTCAGGACCGTGTTGACCTGGGTCATCGCTGCCGAGGCCGCGGTAACGCTGGCAAGGTTCTGGACGTTGAGTTGGCTGTAAACGGTGCCTTCGAGGTCCTGGGCGCGCACGGTGAGGGCGCCGCCGTCGATATCGGCGATGACATTGACGTTGGTGGCCCCCGAATTGAGCATGTTGCGCCCGTAATATTCGGCGTTTTGGATGAAGGTCAGCACTTGGCCCACCAGCTCGGCGTAATCGGCGTTAAGAATGGCCTGCTGCTCGGTGGTGTTGCCGGGGTTCATGCCTTCCATGACCTTGACGCGGATCTCGATCAGCATGTTCGAGATCGATGTCGCGCCGGCCAGGGCGACAGAGGAAACGCCGCGACCGTTGGCAAAGCCCTGCTGGACTGCCGCGATGGATTTCAGATTGCCGCGAATGCCCTGCGCGATGGCAAATGTGGAGGCGTTGTCCTTGGCGCCGATCACCTTGAGGCCCGTCGAGACGCGGTCCTGCGTCTTGGCCAACGTGGCGTTGGTCAGATTGAGGTTTCGTAGCGCCACCATGGCGCCGACGTTTGTGTTGATAGAGTTTTGGCCAGCCATATCGAACTCCTATCGCTCCTATGCGAATACGGGCTGCCGTTGCAACCTGCGTGCCGTCACAGGCGAATGCGATAAGAC
>CAZKTK010000047.1:0-12010 GCA_964555535.1 uncultured Rhodospirillaceae bacterium | reverse complement strand
CCGTTGATCCGTAACATTCTACAAGATCAACGCGTTTTCACACAGGCTGGAACCATTTCAAGTCGGTCAACGACGCCCATGGCCACGGTATCGGCGATCTGGTCATCAAGGCGCTGTCACGGCTCCTGGTGCGGCGGTTGCGCAAGACGGACATCATCGGCCGCATGGGTGGCGAGGAGTTCGGCGTGATCATGCCGGGCACCGATCAGGCCGCGGCCCAGCGCCTCATGGAGATGGCGCTCGATGAGTTCTGCGACATGGTCTATCGCACTCCCGAAGGCAATTTTACGGCCTCCTTCAGTTGCGGCGTGTCCGACAGCAGGCGCGACGGCACGGTCAAGGGGCTGACCGGCGATGCCGACCAGGCGCTGTATCTGGCCAAGAACGCCGGGCGCAACCGGGTGATGACGGCGCGCTGAGGATTTCCTTTCTCGGGAACATTCCGTAACGTCTTCGCCATGTCCGAACTTGCCGAAGCCTTTGGCCTGGCGTTTGCCCTTGTCGTCTCGCTCGACGCCGATCTCATGGAGATCGTCGGACGCTCGCTGACGATAAGCCTCGCCGCGGTGGTGCTGGCGTCCGCCATCGGCCTGCCGCTCGGGGCGGCCATTGCCGTCTGGCGCTTTCCCGGGCGCCGCGTCGTGGTGCTGCTGCTGAACGCGCTGATGGCGCTGCCGCCGGTCTTCGTGGGCCTCATGCTGTATGTGTTGCTGTCCCGCGCCGGCCCGCTCGGCTTTCTCGGCCTGTTGTTCACGCCCGCCGCCATGGTCCTGGCGCAGTGCGTGCTGGTACTGCCGATCGTCGCCGCGCTGTCGCACCGGCTGCTGCGCGACCTCTACCAAACCTATCGCGAACAGCTCTGTTCGCTTGGTGCCAGCCTGCCGCAGGTGGCAGCGACATTGCTCTGGGATGCCCGCGCGAGCCTTGCGACAGTGGTCATGGCGGGCTTCGGGCGCGCCATCGCCGAGGTCGGCGCCGTGCTCATCGTGGGCGGCAACATCGCCCATGCGACGCGGGTGATGACCACGACCATCGCGCTCGAGACCAGCAAGGGCAACCTGGCGCTGGCGCTGGCGCTCGGCATGGTGCTGGTGCTGGTGGCGATCGGCGTCAGTGCCGCCGCTGCGATCCTTTCCGGTGCCGTCGCGCCCCGCCGCCGCGCCGTACGCTGGAGCTAGCCGTGGCGATCCTGCCTTTGGAGCTGAATGAGGTCAGCCTGCACGCGGAGGGCAGGGCACTGCTCGATTCGATTTCGCTGCGCATCGAGGCGGGGCCCAAGACCATCATCCTCGGCGCCAACGGGGCCGGAAAGAGCCTGCTGCTGCGCGTCTGCCACGGCCTCATCACCCCGCGCCGGGGCCGCGCCGGCTGGTTGGGGGCCGATGCCGCCGAGCACCGCACCCGCCAGGCCATGGTGTTCCAGAATCCGGTCATGCTGCGGCGCTCGGTGCATGGCAATGTCGCCTACGGTCTTGCCATCCACCGCGTGCCGAAACCCGAGCGCGAGCGCCGCATTGCAGAGGTGCTGGCCAGCACGGGCCTGGCGGATTTCGCCGGCCGTGCCGCAACCACCCTCTCCGGCGGCGAGCAGCAGCGCCTGGCGCTGGCCAGGGTTTGGGCTCTGCAGCCGGAAGTGCTGTTTCTCGACGAACCGACGGCGAGCCTCGATCCGGGCGCCACGGCGGCCGTGGAGGCCATCATCGAGGACATGCATGCCCAAGGCTGCAAGTTGGTCATGACCACCCACGATATGGGCCAGGCCAGGCGCCTGGCGGACGAGGTGGTGTTTCTGCATCAGGGCCGGGTGGACGAGTGCGCCGCCGCCGCGGATTTCTTCGCCCGTCCGCAAAGCGAGACGGCGCAGGCGTTCCTGGAAGGCAAGCTGCTGTGGTAGGGCGCCTGTTTGCCGCATTGCTGCTGCTATCCGGGACGGCGGCCGCGGAAACGATCACCCTCGCGTCTACCACATCGACCGAGAATTCGGGTCTGTTCGCCCACCTGCTGCCGCAGTTCGAGCGCGACACGGGCATTGGCGTGCGCGTGGTGGCGGTGGGCACGGGCCAGGCCATCCGTCTCGCCCGCAACGGCGACGCGGACGTGGTGCTGGTGCATCATCGTGCCTCCGAAGAGGCCTTGGTGGCGGACGGCCACGGCCTCGCCCGGCACGACGTGATGGCCAACGACTTCGTCATCGTGGGCCCCGGCGACGACCCGGCGGGAATCGGCAGCGCGGAAAGTGCGGCGCAGGCCTTCGCTCGCATCGCTGAAACGGCAGCCCCCTTTGCGTCGCGAGGCGACGACAGCGGTACGCACAAAGCGGAAAGGGGCATCTGGCAGGCGGCGAACATCGACCCCGTACCGGCAAGCGGCACCTGGTATCGCGAGCTTGGCGCCGGCATGGGCGCGACCCTGAACACCGCCGCAGCGATGGGCGCTTATACACTAGCGGATCGCGCCACCTGGGCCGCTTTTGCCAATAAAGGCGCACTTTCCCTGCATCTTGCGGGCGATGCGGCCTTGATCAATCCTTATGGCGTCATCGCGCTCGATCCGGCGCGCCACCCCCATGTGAACGCCGCCGCAGCCGCGGCGTTCGTCGCCTGGCTGCTCTCGCCGGCGGGGCAGGCAGCCATCGCCGGCTTCAAGATCGCGGGCGAGCAGGTGTTTTTCCCCGCCCATCCTGCGGCTGCGGATTGACATCGCGCGCGGGCGCTGTATAGAAGACCCTGGATTTCCCTGAGGCGGCCGCAAACGCGCGCCGCCCATTACTTACTGCGGCTAGAGCATGAGCAAGCGGAACGCATCGAAGTACAAGCTGGACCGGCGCCTCGGCGTCAATCTCTGGGGTCGGGCGAAGAGCCCCGTGAACCTGCGCGAGTATCCCCCGGGAGAGCACGGCCAGCGCCGCCGCAAGGTCTCGGACTACGGCACCCAGCTCAAGGCCAAGCAGAAGCTGCGCGGCTATTACGGCGAGATCACGGAGAAGCAGTTCCGCCGCATCTACCGCGAGGCGGTGCGCCTCAAGGGCGATACCGGCGAGAACATGGTCGGCCTCTTGGAGCGCCGGCTCGACATGGTCATCTACCGCATGCTGTTCGCGCCGACCATCTTCGCCGCCCGCCAGATCGTCAACCACGGCCACATGCACGTCAACGGCCGCAGGGTGACCATCCCGAGCTACAGGGTCAGCGAAGGCGACGTCATCGAGGTGCGTGAGAAGTCGCGCCAGCACCCGCTGATCCTCGAGAGCGTGCAGCACCCCGACCGTGAGCTGCCCGACTACATGGACGTCGACCACGACAAGCTCAAAGGCACCTTCGTGCGCCAGCCGCTGTTTGCGGAAATTCCCTATCCGGTGCAAATGCAGCCGAACCTGGTGATCGAGTACTACTCGCGCTAAGCCAGACGGGATATCCGAGAGACGCGAGGGCCGCCCCTAGGGGCGGCCTTTGTGATTCTGGGTGTGCTTGTTGCTAGAGGTCGGGTGGCGTATTATGCCACCCTCGTTCGCATCATTGTGAAAGTCGCTGTTATGCCTGCCAAGCACACAAGGAACTTTGTTCTGACAGAGCACCATCAGGCCTTTATCGAAGACCAAGTGAAGAGCGGTCGCTATCAGAACGCGAGCGAAGTCATGCGCGAGGGGCTGCGGGCTTTGGAAGACCGTATCGCTCGCGAGGACGAAGTCCTGGCCATGTTGCAGGAGCGGATCATACGCTCGCTCGATCAGCTTGACCGTGGTGAGGTCGCGCCTGGGACCCCGGAGGAGATATTCGAACGGGCCTTCGAGACAGCAAAGAAGCGGCTTGGGATGTGAGAAAGGTTGAGATTTCGCCTGCCGCTGCCGCAGCCCTCGCCGACGTCCTGGAGTATTCCCTCTCCAATTGGGGAGAGGCTCAGGCCATCAAGTACAATGACCGACTTCTAACGCGTGTAAGAGCTCTGGCAAGGGGCGAGCCACCACATGCACGATCATGCAGCTATCTGTTGCAGGGCAAGCGCGATGCCAACGGGCTCTGCTACAGTACCGAAGACCGGCATATCATCCTTCTGCGAGAAACTGCTGACAAAATCGAAGTCTTGGATTTTATCCACCAAAGCCGCGATATCTTGGCAATTCTTGACCGCCTGCTCGGCTAACTACTCAGCCGGCACCGTCTCCGCCTGCGCCCGCTCGCGCCCCGGCTCCGCCGGCAGTTTCGTGGCGATGACCGCCGCGGCGAGGGCAAAGGCGATCATGGCGGGGAAGAGGGCGTCCAGGCTGCCGGTAAGGCGGTAGACGAGCGGCACCATGGCGACGCCCAATGACGAGACCCCCAGCGTAATGACGAACTTGGCGCCGTAGACGCGGCCGCGCCATTCCGGCGGGGTGTGGCGGGCGAGGAGCGCGTTCTCGGCCGGTTGGCCGGCGACGTTCAGGCCGATCATCAAGGCGGCAGCGGGGATCAGCGCCGGGTGGATCAGCACGAAGGCGGCGGCCAAGAAGGGAATCTGCAGGAATTGGGCGGCGATGTAGATGCTGCGCAGGCGGAAGCGGTCGGCCATTTCGCCGCCGATCACCTGGGCCAGCGCGCTGGCCAGATAGACCCCCGTCACGGCACCGCCGATGCCGAGCACGCTGTCGCCGAACATGCCGGACAGGCGCTGGTCGAACAGCTTGGGCAACGCGAACGAGGTGATTTGGTAGATCATGCCCGTGCACATCACGGTCATGGCGAGCACGATGAAGACGCGCTTGCGCTCACCGGAGGCGTTGGCATTGGGCTTGGCCGGCGGCTCGGGCAGGCGCGGGCCGAAAACGTCGCGCTTCCAGGCGGCGATGAAGACGACACCTACCAGCACGCAGGCCGCGCCCGGCACGATGAAGGCCGCGCGCCAGCTGATCAGGCTGGCCAAACCGGCTGCGACCAATGCTGCGGCGGCGGTGCCCGCACTGCCGAAGACACCGTTGATGCCGAAGGCGCGGCCGCGATTGGGCGCGTGGTGCACCAGCCAGGGAATGCCGACAGGATGGAAGATGGCAGCGAACAGCCCCACCAGGGTCAGTGCCACACCGAGGGTCAGCGGCCCTTGTGCCGCGCCGCAAAGCATGAGGGAGACACCGAGGCCGACCAGATAGACCGCCAGCATGCCGGTCTCCGACCAGCGATCGCCGAGCCAGCCTGCGGGCAGGGCGCCCAGGCCGAACATCACCATCATCGGGATCGACAGCGCCACAAGCTCGTCATAGCCCATGCCCCACTCGCGCTCGAGCACCAGCACCACGGTGGCGTAAAGCAGCACCGAGAGATGGGCGAAAGCGTGGGCAACCCCGGCAAAGCCGGAGACCAGATAGGGACGTGACTGGGCCATGGCTGCGTTCTATCAGCTCACGCGATACTTCTCCACCACGTCGCGGTCGAGCTCGATGCCGAGGCCGGGGCCTGTGGGCACGGTGAGATGGCCGTCGACGCAGGGTATGGGCGTTACCAGCAGGTCGTCGCGCAGCGCATTGGTGCCGCGGTCGTATTCCAGCATCACCGGATGGGGAATGCGGTCGGTATGCGGCGAGGGCGGCATGGAAGCGAGGAAATGCACGGAGGCGGCAAGCCCCACTGCGCCGCCCCAGACATGCAGGGAGAGCCGCAGATTGGCGAGCCGCGTCATTTGCCAGATGGTGCGCGTCTCGTCGAGGCCGCCGCAGAGCGTCATGTCTGGCTGCAGCACATCGGCGCAGCGCTCATCGATCAGGCGCTTGAAGTCCCAGCCCGTATAGAGCGCTTCGCCCGTCGCGATCGCCATCGGCGCGCGGGCGCGCAGTTCCGTATAGCCGGTGAAGTCGGTAGGCGGCAGGGGCTCTTCGTAGAAGTGGATGTCGAACTCGTCGATGCGCCGCATGCTCTCCAGCGCCTCGTCCACCGTGTAGTTGCCATTGGCATCGACCATCAGGGCGATGTCGGGCCCGAGTACATCGCGGGCTTCCGCCACGCGCTCCACATCGTTGGCCGCCGAATGGCCAATCTTGATTTTGACGCCGGGGAAATGGTCGTCGCGGAAGCCACGCATCTGGTCGCCGAGCTGGTAGGCGGGATTGGCCGCGAAATAGCCGTTCGAGGCATAGGCCGGCACCCGGTCCGTGTTCTGGCCCCCGAGCAGCTTGTAGAGCGGCAGGTCGTGCAGCTTGCCCATGGCGTCGTAGAGCGCCATGTTGATGCCGCCAAGCACCGCGGTGACGGTGTTCTGGATCCCCAGATGGTAGCGCTGATTGTAGAAGTAGGGCACTATCTGTTCGCGGTCGTAGATTTCACGGCCGAGGAAGTAGGGCAGCACCACCTCGAGGGAGGCGGCGACCATGGGGCAGGGGCCCCAGGCTTCGCCATAGCCGGTGATGCCGGCTTCGGTCTCGACCTCGATCAGGGTCATGTTGCGCACGGGCGTCATGCCGCGGGCCATGCCATAGGCGTTGTCGGCGCCCAATTGGTGCTCGAGTCCGATTGCGGTGATGTTTGTTATTTTTGTCATGGGTCGGACTCTCCGGTCAGTTGGGCGGCAAAGCGCAGCCTTGCGTAATCGACATGCCAGACGCCGTCGGCATCGCGAAGGTGCGGCGCGAGCGCGTCTTCGATCTCGTCGATCAGCTCCGGCTTCTCGCCTTCGGGTAACAGGTTGAGGAAGGTCTCGGCAAGGGTTTCCAGCCAATCGCCGAGCCGGCCGGGAATCGGTGTTGGCCGCGGCACCAGGGTGATACGCTCGACCGCGAAACCGCCTGCCCGGAGCCGCGCCGCATAGTCGTCAGGGTCCGGGAAGTACCAGGGACTGGCCGCCATGGCGTCGTGACCGCGCGCGGCAAGGGCATCGGCCAGGGCGTCGACAACGGCGTCCACATTGCCCTTGCCGCCCATTTCGCCGACAAAGCGCCCACATGGCTTGAGCGCCCTGGCGACCGCTTCGATCACGGCATCCGGCTCGGTCATCCAATGCAGCGCCGCATTGCTGAAGACGGCGTCGAACTCATTCTCGAAGCTGAGCACATGCCCGTCCATCACCCGCGCGTCGAGCCCCCGGGCCGAGGCAGCCGTCACCATGTTGGGCGAGGCATCGACACCCACCACGTCGGCGCCGAGTGCTGCCAGCGCTTCGGTCAGGGCGCCGTCGCCGCAACCCAAGTCGAGAATGCGCTCGCCGGGCGACGGCGCCAGCCAGGAGGCGATCTCGGCGCCGCGCTCGGCGACGAAACGGGCGTTGCGGGCATAGCGCTCCGCATCCCAAGTCTGCGTCGAGTGCGGCACCGGGGATTACAGATTGGGGCCGGGAACCGGACCGCGTGCTGCCTCGTAGGACTTGCCGATACCGAGCACGGTGGCATCGTCACCGGTGGCGCCTACGAACTCAATACCGACGGGCAGGCCGTCCGCCGTCAGGCCGGCAGGTACGCTGAGGCAGGGCACGCCGGCATTGCTCGCCACATCCGTGTTGCGGATATAGGTGAAGAAGGTCGGTACCTGCTCGCCGTTGAGCTCCACCGTCTCGTCCTGGCCGATGGGGCGCGCGGGCAGGGGTGTCGTCGGAATGACAAGGGCCGATAGGGTATTGTCGGCAAAGTAGGATTCGTAGGCCGCAATCAAGCGTGGCCTGCCGACCACCAGGGACTCCCGGTAGACGTGGGCGGGGATCGCGCCATCACCCATCTGCGAGCCCAGGATACCCTTCTCGCCTGGCCCGGCGACCTGATCGACCAGCTCGGCGACGCTCATCTTGCTGCCGTGCTGGAAGAGATAGGCGGACATCTCGCGCAACACTTCGTACAGCGCGACCGGGAAGCTCACAGCGGTGTTGAGATCGACGATATCGGGAATATCGACCTCGATGAGGGCCGCGCCGGCGTCGCTGAGCTGGCCGAGGGCCTGGTCGATGACGGTGGCAAGCTGGGGGTCGAGATTGTCGTAGAAGAAGCCGCGCGGCACGCCGATGCGCGTGCCGGACAAGCCGATCTCCCGTGTCGTGTGGGTATCCGCCGCGCAAATCGAATCGAACAGGATGCAGTCGTCCACCGTGCGCGCGATCGGCCCCACCGTGTCGCGGGTGTGGGAGATCGGGATGACCCCGCTCTGGGACCAGCGGTTCAGCGTCGGGCGAAAGCCGACGCAGCCGCACAAAGCTGCCGGGATGCGCACCGAGCCGCCGGTATCGGAGCCGAGACCTGCCGGGGCCAGCCCAGCCGCCACAGCAACGCCCGTGCCGCCGCTCGAGCCGCCGGGAATCAGCCCGGCGTCGTAGGGATTGCCGGCAGCGCCGAAACCCGCATTGTTGTTGGTGATGCCGAAGGCAAGCTCGTGCATGTTGGTCTTGCCGATCAAGACGCCGTCCTGGTCGAGCAGGCTTTGCAGCACCGGCGCATTGGTCGTCGGCTGCCAGTCGCTCAGGCCGGGCGTGCCGCCGGTGGTGCGCATGTCGGCGCTGTCGATATTGTCCTTGGCGCAGAAGGGGGCGCCGGACAGTGCGCCGAGATCTTCGCCACCCGCCAATTTGGCGTCCGCAGCGGCGGCGGCCGCGCGCACGACGGCCTTGTCCTGGGTGATGAAGGCGTTCAGGTGGGAAAGCCTGTCGCTGCGGGCAAGCAGGGATTCGACATAGTCGGAGACGCTCGTTCGCCCGGCCCGTATTTCGCCGACGGCATCGCCGACGCTCAGGGTGGCGTATTGTTCGTCGCTCAGGGCGGCCAGGGCACCATTGTGCCTGGCGGTTGCCAGGATGGCCGCGCTCGCGACGGCGCCGGCCAGAACTTGCCTGCGATTTGGCATGGTCGTCTCCTCCCCGAATTTTTGCTGTTCCTGTCCCGAGTATAACAGTGGGTGGGCTCGCCCGCGAGCAACGCCCGCTTGACCTTGGTCGTGATCCAGCCAATGGTGCGAGGCGATCGAATGGAAGGGATGACTTGCGCCGATGAAATTCACCGGAACCGATACCTATGTCGCCACCGAGGACCTGATGGTCGCGGTGAATGCCGCGATCACGCTGGAGCGCCCGCTGCTGGTCAAGGGAGAGCCCGGCACGGGCAAGACCATGCTGGCCGAGGAAGTGGCCCGCGCGCTTGGCAAGAACATCATCCGCTGGCACGTCAAGTCGACTACCACGGCGCAACAGGGGCTGTATGAATACGACGCGGTGGCGCGGCTGCGCGACGGGCAGCTCGGCGACGACCGGGTCAGGAATATCGGCAACTATATCGAGCGCGGCAAGCTCTGGGATGCCTTCGAGGCGGACGACGTGCCGGTGCTGCTGATCGACGAGATCGACAAGGCCGACATCGAGTTTCCCAACGATCTGCTGCTCGAACTCGATCGCATGGAGTTCTTCGTCTACGAGACCAAGGAGACGGTCAAGGCGGAGAAGCGGCCGATCGTGGTCATCACGTCGAACAACGAGAAGGAGCTGCCCGACGCCTTCCTGCGCCGCTGTTTCTTCCATTACATCGCCTTTCCCGACGCCGACACCATGGCGCAGATCGTCGAGGTGCATTATCCGGGCATCAAGAAGGTGCTGCTCAAGGCGGCGCTGGAAGCCTTCTACGAGGTGCGCGAGGTGCCGGGGCTGAAGAAGAAGCCCTCGACGTCGGAGCTGCTCGACTGGTTCAAGCTGCTGCTGGCCGAGGATATCGATCCCGCCGTCTTGCGCGAGAAGGATGCGGGCAAGGCCATCCCGCCGCTCTACGGCGCGCTCTTGAAGAACGAGCAGGACGTGCATCTTTTCGAGCGCCTCGCCTTCCTCGCCCGCCGCCAGGGGAACTGATGATACGCCCCGCGCGCCACGACGAGGGGAGGCTGCTCAGCGCGATGGCACTGCGCTCCAAGGGGCATTGGGGGTACGACGCCGATTTCCTCGATGCTTGCCGCGACGAGCTTACCGTATCCCTGGCGGAGACGGTTCGCGTCCATGACGACGGGGAGGGGCCGGACGGCTTCTACCAGCTTTCCGTCGAGGATGGCATGGCGGAGGTCGATATGCTTTTCGTTGCGCCGGGGGCGATAGGAAAGGGTGTTGGCCGGGCCTTGTGGTCCGATCTCACCGACCATGCCAGGCGTGCCGGCGCCGAGACGCTTCGTGTCGATAGTGACCCCCATGCCGAGGGCTTCTATCGCGCCATGGGCTGCCGGCCCGCCGGGCGTACGGCCTCAGCGAGCATACCGGGGCGCACCCTGCCGCGCCTGTCGCTGCGAGTGAGGTAAGCCATGTTCGTCGATTTCTTCATGAAGCTGCGCGAGGCGAAGGTGCCCGTCACCTTGCGGGAATACCTCACCCTGCTGGAGGGGGTCGAGGCGGGGCTGGCCAATTACAGCGTCGAGGACTTCTACTATCTGTCGCGCGCGGCGCTGGTGAAGGACGAGCGCAACTACGACAAGTTCGACCAGGCCTTCGGCGAATTTTTCGAGGGCGTGGAAGCGCTGACAGATGGCATGCTGGCGGACATTCCCGAGGAATGGCTGCGGCGCGAGATCGAGAAGCTGCTGAGCCCGGAGGAGCGCGCGGAGCTGGAGAAGCTCGGCTGGGACAAGCTCATGGAGACGCTCAAGGAGCGCCTTGCCGAACAGCAGGGCCGCCACCAGGGCGGCAGCAAGTGGATCGGCACCGGCGGCACGTCTCCGTTCGGCGCCTATGGCGACCATCCGGAGGGCATCCGCATCGGCCAGGACGAGGGCCGGCGGCGCTCCGCGGTCAAGGTCTGGGACAAACGCGAATACAAGAACCTCGACGATTCGGTGGTCATCGGCACGCGCAACATCAAGGTGGCGTTGCGTCGCCTGCGTCAGTTCGTGCGCGACGGCGCCGATACCGAGCTCGATCTCAACCGCACCATCAAGGCCACCGCCGACAATGGCGGCTGGCTCGACCTCAAGATGCGCCCGGAGCGTCACAACAAGGTCAAGGTGCTGTTGTTCCTCGATGTCGGCGGCTCCATGAACGTGCACGCGTGCACCTGCGAGGAACTGTTCTCCGCCGCCTCCAGCGAGTTCAAGCACCTGGAATATTTCTACTTCCACAACTGCCCCTATGAGAGCGTCTGGCGCGACAATATGCGCCGCCACGCCCAGCGCACGCCGACCTGGGAGGTGCTGCACACCTATCCGGCCGACTACAAGCTGATCTTCGTCGGCGATGCCAGCATGTCGCCTTACGAGATCACCTATCCCGGCGGCAGCGTCGAGCACTGGAACGAGGAGGCCGGCGGCGTCTGGCTGCAGCGCATGCTTGAGGTCTATTCGTCGGCCATCTGGCTCAATCCGGAGCCCCGCGAGCACTGGGAATACACCCACTCCATCCAGATGATCCGCGAGCTCATGGGCGAGCGCATGTTCCCGCTGACCATCAAGGGCCTGGAAGAGGGCATGCGGCTCCTGGCGCGCGGCTGATCTGCGTTAAGGCCTTTTCGCCTCCGCTGCGACAGTGTCAGCGTAGGAGGCTGCCATGAAATATCAGGAACCGGGGTGTGCCTATTGCCCGCCCAACGTGCGCGCGTGCAAGGTTGGCGAGTCGGACGAGCGGGGGCCGGGGTTTTGCCCCAGCAAGGTCGATGGCGAGGCGCTGGACGACGCGCGGGCACGCTATGACGACCCCGAACTGTTGCACATCGCCCAGGTCTCGGCGGAGATCGAGGCGGAGGGCTATTGCAAGTGGACGCGGGTCGAGGAGGTCTGCCACTTCGCCCGCAAAATGGGCTTCGAGCGCATCGGCATCGCCACCTGCATCAGTTTCGTCGATCACGCCAAGACGCTCAGCGGCATTCTCGAAAGCCACGGCTTTGAGGTCGCGTCGGTCGCCTGCAAGTCCGGCGGTGTGGCCAAGGAGGATATCGGCCTGGAAGATTCCCAGAAGATCTTCCCCGGCGGCTACGAATCCATGTGCAATCCCGTGGCCCAGGCGGAATTCCTCAACCGCGCCGGCTGCCAGCTCAACGTGGTGCTGGGCCTTTGCATCGGCCATGACAGCCTGTTCTTCCGCCACGCCGAGGGGCTGACCACGGTGCTGGTCGCCA
>CAZKTK010000046.1:0-12086 GCA_964555535.1 uncultured Rhodospirillaceae bacterium | reverse complement strand
GGCGGTTGTAGTCGATGATCCACCAGCAGTTCCGCACCTCGTGTTTCCAGCTCTCCAGCAGGGTTTCGAAGACCACGCCCTCATCAAGCTCGGCATCGCCGAACAGCGCAATCATGCGGCCGTCGTGGGGCCAGTCCTCGTGCTCCAAGTCATGCAGGCGCAAATAATCCTGGGTCAGCGACGAGAACACGGTCATGGCGCCGCCGAGGCCCACCGAGCCGGTGGAGAAGTCCACATCGGCCTTGTCCTTGGTGCGAGAGGGATAGGACTGGGCGCCGCCGAAACCGCGGAAACGCTCCATCTGCTCTCTGGTCTGGCGACCGAAGAGATACTGGATGGCATGGAAGACCGGGCTCGCATGGGGTTTGACGGCCACCCGGTCCTGGGGACGCAGGGCATGGAAATAGAGCGCCGTCATCAGCGTCGCGAGCGAAGCGGAGGACGCCTGGTGGCCGCCGACCTTCACGCCGTCATTGGTCTCGCGAACGTGGTTGGCGTTGTGGATGATCCACGATGACAGCCAAACCACCTTGCGCTCCAGCTCGCGCAGCGCCGCGATATTGGGCGCTGTAATGGCATCGGTGGCGGGCGGAGCGACGGCGGCAAGCGGCGGGACCATGGAGTTTCTCCAGGCTGAGGAAGGCCTGAATTCTACCATTTTCGCCGCCGCCAAGAATTGCGAAGTGTGTGGCAACAGGGCAAGATGACGACAGATTCCGCCAACACTCGTCACCATAGCGATATTTCATGCCAAAAGGAGCCCGCACCATGCCGCGTGCCGATCTCGATGCCATCGACCGCAAGATCCTTACCGCTCTGCAAGAGAACGCGCGCATGCCAAACGTGGAGTTGGCCCGCGATGTCGGCCTCTCCCCCTCGCCCTGTCTGCGCCGCGTACGCGCACTGGAAGATGAGGGCGTCATCCGCCGCTATGCGACCCTGGTTGACCAGGCCGCAGTGGGCTTGCCGGTGAGCGTCTTCGTCAGCGTCTCTCTGGAGCGTCAGATCGAATCCGCCCTGGAAGAATTCGAAGCCACGGTCAAAGCACGTCCCGAAGTCATGGAGTGCTACCTCATGACTGGAACCGCGGATTATTTTCTACGAATTGTCGTATCCGATTTAGAAGCTTACGAGCGTTTCCTAAAGGAACACCTCACCCGCATCCCCGGCGTCAGCAGTATCCAATCGAGCTTCGCCTTGAAGCAAATCGCCTACCGCACGGCACTGCCGCTGGACGGATCCGAATAGACCATCAGTTCGAATTCTTCTTCCCGCCCCGGCGCCACAAAGTGGCTGGTGATGGCGTCGAAGTCGGCATCGCTGGTCTCGAAATCATGCGTGCCGCTGGCGTTGCGGGTGCGCAGGCGTGCCTTGCAGACATCGTCCGGTACATCGAGGAAGTGCAGGCGGTGAGGCACAGCCGCAGCGTCGATGATCTGCCGCATCCAGGCACGTTGCTTCACGGTATTGGCGGGGAAGTCGAGCACGACAGAGACCCCTTCGCGGAGCAGTGCCTCCACATGCGGCCCCATCACCGCTTTGAGCCGTCCTGAGCAGCATACGTAGTCGCCCAGCGTCGTGATCTGGCCGGGATAGAGGGCCGCCAGCCAGTCATCCTCGCAGATCAGCAGCGTGCCGTCCGGCCCGGCGAGGCGGCGCGCCAAGGTCGATTTTCCGGCGGCGATCTTGCCGCAGAGCAGGTGCAGTGTCGTTACGGGCATAGCAGCGCTACAGTGAAGCCTTGGCATGACGGGAGGCGTAGGCATGACAGATATAGCAGGAATCAAGGCGCTCACATTCGATGTCGGCGGCACGGTATTGGATTGGCACACGGGCACCAGCCGGGCGCTGGCGGCCTGGGGCGAAGCGCGGGGCGTATCGCTGGACTGGCCGGCGGTGGCGAATGAGTGGCGGCAGCAGACCCTCCGCGAGATGACTGGAACCGACGGGGACGGCATTCGCACCGGCCCCCTCGCCGCGCTCAACATCGACGGCGTGCACAAGGCGCTGGTCGGCCGGGCCATCGAGAAACACGGCGGCCCGGCACCGAGCGACGACGAAGCACAAGCGCTCGCCATGGCCTGGCACGGCAACCCTCCGTGGCCGGACTCGAGCGCCGGTATCACGCGTCTGAATGCCAAGTACATTACCGCCACACTGACCATCCTCAGTGTCGCCCTGATCGTCGATGCCTCGCGCATGGCCGGCTTCCGCTGGGATGCGGTGATCAGCTGCGAAATGCTCGATGTTTACAAGCTTAACCCCAAGGTCTATCGGACGGGCGCCCGGCTGCTGGGCCTGGAGCCCAGCGAGATCGTCATGGTCGCGGCCCATGATTTCGACTTGAATGCGGCGCGCGCGCAGGGTTTCCGCACGGCCTTCATCCGCCGCCCCGCCGAATGGGGGCCGGACACGCCGACGCCGAGCTGCGCCGAGCATCACGACTTCATCGTCGATAGTATCGAGGAGTTGGCGGATCGGCTGGGTGCTTAATTGCCGGAGACGCTATCCACGTGGCCGAACAAAGAGTCGAGCCGCGCCATGGCCTCCGGTGCCAAGGCCGGGGCCGTGAGGGAGGCAACGTTTGCGGCCAGGTGCTCGACACTGCCGGTGCCGGTCAGGATGACGCTGTCAGGTGCACGCTGGCGGCAATAGCGATAGCCCGCATCGACCAGGGAGCTGGCGCCACCTTCGCGCACCAGGGCAAGAAGACCATCGGCATCGATGTCGACCAGGCCCGACAGGAGTTCCTGCAACGCCGTGGGATCGCTCAGGGCGCGGCGCACGGCAAACATGATCAGCGTCGCCACGCCCTTTTCCTTTGCCGGCGCCAGCACGCGAGCGGCGGCCGAAGGATTGAGCAGGCTGAAGCCCGTCATCATCGCCTCGAAGCCGCCATCGGCCAAAGCCCGTTGCAGGGTCTCATGGCCGGTATCGGTGCGGAAATTCTCGCTGATGCCGATTGCGCGGATCTTGCCCTGCTCGCGCAGGCGTTCGAGCCCGGACAAATGCCGATCGCGCGTGCTTTCGTAATGCTCGGGCCGCACCCCGTGCAGATGGAAGATGTCGACATGGTCCGTGCGCAGAGCTTTGAGGCTGGCTTCCAGGCTACGCGTCAGCGACTCCGTGCTATCCAGCGCATGGGCCTTGGTCGAAAGAATTACATGTTCGCGATGGCCGGCAACGGCCTCGCCGACGATGCTCTCGGTGCCGTAGGCTGCCGCGGTGTCAAAAAACGTGATGCCGAGGTCGAGCGCACGCCGAACCAGACGGACCGAGTCGGCCCGACTTGCGCCGGTTCCCTGACCAAGTCGGCTCGAACCACCGCAGCCGAGGCCGATCCACTTCATTTTAGGCGGGCGGTGCTACCAGCAGCCGGCCTTCGACCTCGTGGCGGGTAATGTAGTTTCCGACCATGCCGCTTGCCTTCATCTCCTCGACGAAGTCGCGCAGGAAGGCGATAGCGGCCTTGTTTTTCGTGGAGGTTCCCACCGCCTGCTGAACGGCGGTGAACCGCCCGTCGAGCACGCGGGCGCCGGGCATATCCTGGACATCCGTCATCAGCGCCGGTCGCAAGCCCGCCAACACATCAAGCTTCTCCGCCACGAACAGATCACGCGCTGCGGCGAGACCCTTGGCGCGAACAAGCTCGGCGTGCTTGAGATGGCGCGTGAGATAGAGGTCGTAGGCACTGCGCGCGGAGATGGCAATGCGCACACCCTCACGGTCGACTTCCTCGATAGAGTCGAGGGGCGAGCCGTCGGGCACCAGATAGGTCGCCTCGATCTCCACATAGGCCGGCGAAAAGGCGATCTTCTCGGCTCGTGCCGGCTCGTGCGCGATGAGGCCGATGTCCCAGGCATTCGTACCGGCAGCATCCGCCAGCTCGCCCGGTGACGGATAGGTGACGAGCTTCACATCAACATCCAGACGATCCGCAATCGCCTGCGCCATATCCGGAGCGACACCGATCGGGCTGCCATCGGGCGCCCGGTCGCTGACAAGCAGGAAGTTGGAAAGATTGATACCCGCCCGCAAAACGCCGTTGGGCGCGAGTTCGGATGCGGCAGCGCCGTTGGTCATGATCGTCCAGCCTGTCGAAGTTTCGGATGGCGGCAGTCTATGCCGACTATGCCGCAGGCGCCATGGCTCAATAGAGCCCTTCCATACCGGTTCGGGCAATGCAGGCGCGGGCGCGTTCCTCATCGGCGGCGATGTCGTGCCAGGACTGCGACAGCGCAAACCAGTCCGGCGAGTCCTCGGCAAGTTTTTGTCCCCGATCCAGGCAGCGCAAGGCGCCGGCAAGGTCGCCAAGCTCGGCGCGGTCGTTGGCGATATCAACATAATCGTAAGTATCGCACGCGCTGGCCTCGGCTCTGGCAAGCAGGTCTTCGGCGGCACCACGGTCGCCGAGTGACATCCAGGCATTGGCCAGCACCGCCAGATCGCGCGATGTCTCCGCGGTCCGAGCCAGCCCAGCCGCTGCCCGCTCCGTATCCCCTGCCCGAGCCCAGGCCTTGGCCACCTCGCCGCTGTCGTCCGCAGCGGCAATCCAGCTTTCGGCACCCTCGCGGCAAGCCCGTGCCTCGGCGGCCTCGTCAAGGGACAGCCAGATTCCCTCGAGTTGCAGCCATTCGGACACGCTGGCAGCAATGTTTGCCGCGCGTTCAAGCGCTTCATGCATAAGCTCGGGCCGCCCGATGGTCTGCCATGCCTCGGCCACTTCAATATGATCGCCGAAGTCGACCGCCGATGCATTGGCCACCACCATCAAATCACGGCAGGCCCCTGCGTCGCCGAAACCATGCCAGCCCTCCGCACAACGCAAGCGGCCATGGAAATAGTCGGATGGCGCATAGGCCGTGCCCCGCTCCAGGGCTTGGCGGGCCCGCTCCCGCTCGCCAAAATCGAGCCAGGCATCCGCGCAGGCGACGAAATCGTCACAGCCGACAGAGGGGCTGTCGAGCGATGCATAAGCCGCCAGGAGACAACGTTCATGCGCTTGCCTGTCGCCCCGTTCCGCCCATTCCCCAGCAATTGCGATCAGATCTGCCGCCACGACCATGTCGTAGTCCCGCATCTCCGTCGCAATGCGCCGTTCGGCCTCCCGCAGAAGGGTGTCGGATCGCTCACAATCGCCGAGCCGGGCCCAGCTTTGCGCGCGCCCTTGAGCAAACCACGCGGCGCCATCGTCAACCGCGGGGTTATTCTCGAGAAGCTCGCGCGCCCGTTCGTCATTGCCGACATCGATCCAGGCGTCGGCGATCATGGCCCAGGCCTGCGGCTCGTGGTCGAGCAATGCCTCCGCACGCTCGACGATGGGCCGCGCAACCTTCTGCGCCCCACACTTGGCGTAGAGCTGAATCAGCAGGGTGAGATCAGATAGAGGAGGCAACGGCTTGTCGCCGTCGAGCCAAGCGGCGCGCATGCGTTCCGCCCAATCGACCGCCCGCGCAGGCCTGCCGACCTCCAGCCAGGCATGGGCCAGACTGTTCCACTGTAACGGCGTCACCGCGAGCCGGCCGGCCCGTTCCAACCCCTCTGTTGCGCCAACGGCATTGCCTTCCCAATGGGCGGCACGCCCCGACAGCAAGAGGCCGGAGAAGCCAGCCGGGCCCGTCACGTCTTGTTGGCCAGTTTCGCCCGCCGCGCCTCCGCGTGTTTGCGGTTCTCCTTGTCGCGGGCCATGAGCAGGATCTGGTCCTGGTCGAGATAGACGCTGTTGGGCATGGCGAAATGGCGGTTGACCGATTCCTTGACCATTTGCTGGGCGATGCGCGGCCTCCCGCAGATCTCCGCCGCCATTTCGCGCGCTGCCGCCATTGGGTCATCGGTCACGGCCTCGCAAAGCCCCCAGGAAAATGCCGTCTCTGCATCTACCTTGCGGGCCAGGGCACCGATCAGCTTGGCCCGCGCCGGCCCCACCAGATTGCCGATGCGCGGTAGGCTGTTCCAGGAGTAGTTGATGCCGATATCGACCTCGGGCGCCTGAAACCAGGCTCCTGTCGCCATGATGCGGAAGTCGCAACTGACGGCGAGCGACATGGCGCCTCCGATTGCCGGCCCGTTGACCACGGCAATGGTCAGCGGGCGCAGGCGCTCCCAGGCGGCGCACATATCGGCACCGAGACGCACCAGACGCCTAGCCTCGGCCATTGAGACACCGTCACCGAAGCTTTCCGCTTCGCCGAGGTCGGCACCGGCCGAAAACGCCCGCCCGGCGCCAGTGACAAGCACGCAGGAAAGGTCGTCACGCTCGTCCAAAGCTTCGGCGACGCGGCGCAGCTCGCGCTTCAACGCGTTACTCAGGGCATTGAGTTTTTCCGGCCGGTTGAGGGTCACGGTGGCAATGCCGTCGGCATCGCTTACAGTCACAATATCGGATGTCATTCCTTGCCTTTCAGAAGCGATCGCACCTGCGACGCCGCCGCAATCGTACCGCTGCCCACATAGGCTTCGTGATTGGCGTCGATCTCATCCAGCTTGTAGAGGTAGTTCACCATCATGCCCAGGGAGCGATCGATGCCGGCGGGCGAGGTATCGGCTGCCGGCGCCAGGCGCTCGACCCTGGCACCGTTCGAAAGGTGGAAATGGGCCACGGGATCGGCGGCACGCCCGCGGCGCTTCTCCTCCAAGAGATAGCGCGCCGCAGTGTTGGGCAATGCCATTTCGGACTCCGGCGGTTCGCCCAGCCAGCGACGCAGCCCAGGTATCGGTGACAAGGTCGCAAACGTCTTCAACCCCGGAAATTCCGCCCGCAGCAGATCGACGACCCGCTTGATGAGGAAATTGCCGAAGCTGATACCCGCCAGGCCCTGTTGGGCATTGGATATCGAATAAAATATGGCCGCATCCGCTTCGGCCGGGTCGAGCGGCGGCGCTGCTTCGTCAAGCAGCGTTGCCATATCGCCTGCAAGCCCGTTCGTCAGGGCTACCTCGACGAAGATCAACGGCTCGTCCGGCATGCGGGGATGGAAGAAGGCGAAGCAGCGGCGATCCGAGTCGAGCCTGTTCTTGAGGTCGCTCCAAGAGCGGATCTCATGCACGGCTTCGTAGGCGATCAGACGTTCCAGCAGATCGGCCGAGGAGTTCCAGGTGATCCGCCGCAACTGCAGAAAGCCAACGTCAAACCAGGACGCAAGCAAACCCTTCAGTTCGCCATCAATGGCCTTTCTGACATCATCGTCGAGCGGCAGGCCGCGCAGTTCCGCGCGTAGATCCACCAGAAATTTGACGCCGTCGGGCAGGCCGCCCAGCTGGCGGAACAAGGCCACGCGGGGCGCCTCGAGCGCCGTACGCAGGGCGGCCTGAGCTCCGTCGGCGCCTTGCAGTTGCAGCCGCGCGGCATTGTCGAGCCGCCGGGTATCGATGCCGAAGGCCTCGGCGAGGAGGGCGATGAAGCGTGCGCGACCCGCCGCATCGAGACGGAGATAGGCCTCGCTCAGCTCCGCCGCACGCGCCAAGGCTGAGACGGCACCGCCGCGAGCCTCCAAACATTCGCGAATGGCCGTCTCCAGGCGCGGCACGTCTTCGTCAGGCAAGCCGAGCGACAGCGACTCCGCAAGGCCCCGCCCCCGCCCGGTGGCCAACCGGTGCAATCGCCGCAGCGTGCGGTCAAGAAAGGTCCTGTCAGGCATGGCTATGACAGCGCCGCGAGCACGGCCGCCACGTGTTCGGGCAAATTCTCGCTGACCAGACCAACCCCGGCACGGCAGCCGGCGGCGGCATGGATCCAGGCCGCCATGCCGGCGGCATCGAACGGCACGGCACCGGCAGCCATCAGACCAGTGATTAGCCCGGCGAGGACATCGCCCGTGCCCGCTGTTGCGAGGTCCGCCGGTCCGCTGCTTTCGATCACGGCACGGCCATCGGGAGCCGCAATGACAGTCTCAGGGCCTTTGAGCGCAACCACCGTCCGTGCCTCCGCCGCTGCGGCTCGTGCACGGGCCAATCGGTCCCCGCTAGCTGCAAACAGGCGCGCATATTCGCCGTCATGGGGGGTCAGCACACTGGGACAGCCGGCAACGGCGGCAAACAGCGTGTCGCGGTCGTCGGCAAAGCTGGTCAGCGCATCCGCGTCGAGGACAACGCGCCGGCCTGCGGCCGTCGCCAGCATGACCTTCTCATGCGTCGCAGCACCGACGCCATTGCCGGGGCCGACGAGAACCGCATTCTTGCGGATATCGCCGAGCACGGTCGCAAAGTCATCGCCGGAGACCATCACCGATTCCAGGGCCTCGGCGTAGACCGGGAGCGAACTACCTGGCGCTGCCACCGTCACCAGCCCCGCGCCCACGGCAAGCGCCGAGCGGGCCGCCAGGCGGGCCGCGCCCGTGGTGGTTTCACCGCCAACGACCAGGGCGTGACCGCGGTGATATTTGTGCCCCTCGCGCATCGGACGAGGCAATCGCGACCGCCAGAGCCTGGGTCCGTTCACCGCCGTTGTCGGTGCGATAGCGTCGAGCACGCTTGGCGGAATGCCGATATCGCCAACCACAAGCTCTCCACACAGCCCACGCCCGGGGCTCAGCAGATGGCCCGGCTTGGGACGGAAGAAAGTCACTGTCAGTCCTGCTGGCGCCACCGCCCCCCGCACCTCGCCCGTATCGCCGTCGAGCCCGCTCGGAACATCAATGGCGACAACGTCATGACTGCCTGCCGCCAAGGCTTCGACCAGGGTCAGAGGCACGCCGTCCAGGTCGCGCGAAAGGCCGGCACCGAACAGCGCATCGACAACGAGGCCATGCCCTGCGAAAGCGTCCGGCACGGCCTCGACAACCGGCCCCTGCCAGCGTTCCGCCATGATCGCCGCATCGCCGGTAAGCGCGTCGCAGCTGCCCCACAACGCCAGCGTGACCGGCCAGCCATGACGCGCCAAGGCAATGGCAACGCCGAAACCGTCGCCGCCGTTATTGCCGGGGCCGCACAGCACTAATGTTGGCCGCGGCGCCCAGCGTGCGCGAATCGCCCGCGTCACGGCCGCACAGGCATTCTCCATCAGGACGATTCCGGGCGTGCCGGCGGCAATGGCCGCAGCATCCGCCGCGCCCATCTCGGCGCAGGTCAAAACCGCCTGCGCGTGCCAATCGCCTGCAATTCGAAAGGTTTCCATGCCCACCAGCCTAGTCCCGACGGCGCCATTGGGCAAAGGCATCGCGCGTCACGAAAGCGCAACAAGACCGACACGCTAACCGTAACGCGGCACGGCTACCATGTCCGATGAATGACGAATCGAAGCGTGGAAGGAGCTTTCGCATGTCTATCGGATTCGGGACGCGGACTATCGGTGCCGCCATGGCGTTGGTTCTTGCCGCGACCCAGGTGCAGGCGCAAGCGACGGACGATGACATCGAGTTTCGCATCCTTGAGCTCGAGCAGCAGCTCATTCTGCTGAAAAGGCAGCTCGAAGCCCAGGTCAAGCAAGCCCAGCAGACCGCAGAGCAGGCTGCAGCGAACGCGGATGCCGGCGGCGTGACGGTTAAGATGAAAGGCCCGACGCCAGAGTTCCAGACCGCAGACGGCGCCAGTACCATGAAGATCACCGGCCGTATCCATTACGACACGGCCATCTACAATCAGGATGGGGTGCCCTCCGGCGGGCAGGACGTGCGCATCGACGCGGATGCCAGCAGCGGCACCAATTTCCGCCGCGCCCGACTTGGCGTCACCGGCAAGATCGAGAACGACTGGCAATACCTGCTGATGCTCGATTCCGGCGGCGCGCCCGACAACAACGCCTTCCTCTATGAGGGCCTGATCAGCTATGTCGGTCTGAGACCGCTGGCAATCAATCTCGGCCGCCACAAGGCCGCGACCGGTTTCAACGAGCGAGTCAGCTCCAACGACATCACCTTACTCGAGCGCTCGCTCGGTCACAACGTGGCAAGCGGGCCCTTCTCGCCCCCGGCCAATGGCCTGTCGGTGAATGCCCACGGTGAGCAGTGGTCCGTGGATACCGGCGTCTGGTACGGCGACATCAACGACGATGCGGGCGACGATTTCCTTTATTGGAGCGGCCGCGCGGCCTTCGCGCCGATTAACGAGAAGAGGATGATGCTGCACATCGGCGGCCACGCCTCATGGATGATCGAGCCGCAGCAGGTCGCCGCCGGCACCACCGTCACCTGGCGCGATCGCCCGGAGCTTCGCGTCGATGGCACGCGCTGGGTCAGCGCCGCCAGCAATGCCGGCCCGGCCAACGGCATCCGCAACGACGATGCCTGGGCCTACGGCCTCGAGGCCGCGGCCAAGTACGACAGTTTCTGGCTCAATGGCGAGATCAATTGGTTCGGCATGGATCAGCTCTCCGACCCGGCGGAACACTTCGCCGCCAGCCTGCCCGACCTCTCCTATATGGGCTACTACATCCAGGGCGGCTGGATCATCACCGGCGAGAGCAAGGGCTACAAGATGTCCAAGGCCGCGTGGTCGGGCGTCAGGCCGGATGAGCCGTTCAACCTGACCAGCGGCGGCCTCGGTGCCTGGGAGTTGGCCTTCCGCTACAGCTTCGTCGACCTCGACGACGAGGAGAATACCTTCCTGACCGATGCCAATGGCACCAGCTGGCTGGTAGGCACCCGCGGCGGTCAGGAATCGAACTTCACCGTCGGCGTCAATTGGTATGTGAACAACTATATCCGCTTCATGTTCAACTATATCCACGCCGATGTGGACCGTGCCACGGCGGGAAACAGCGCCGGCGCGGGCGGCCTGGCTGCCGGAGACAGTTTCGACATGTTCGGCCTGCGCGCACAAGTGAAGTGGTAGGCTAACGGACGACCTCGAAGTTCGCCAAATCCGGCGCCGCCATCTCGTCGCGGAAGCGCTCGAACGTCCAGGGCCACATGGCGGGGTTGCCGTTCTTGTCGAGATACCAGCTCTTGCAGCCCGAGACCCAGACCGTGGTTTTCATGGCGTCGCGGATGGCAGCGTTGAAGCGGTCGCAGGCTTCGCGTTTGGGTGCGATGGCCTTTGCCTTGCCGCTCCTCACCTGGTCGATCAGCTGCATGACATAGGCGAGCTGCATCTCGGCGATCTGGATGAGCGAGAAATTGCCGATCGGGCTGTTTGGCCCAGCCAGCATGAACAGATTGGGAAAACCCGGGATAGCGACCGACCGATAGGCCTCGTTGGCCTCGGCCCAGGCGTCGTCGACGGTCACGCCACCCTCTCCCACAACGTTGATGGGCCGCATGAAGCGGTGGCCGTCGAAGCCCGTCGCCAACACCAGCACGTCAAGGTCGTGCAAGGTGCCATCATCGGTGCGCACGCCTTCAGGCTCGATGCCCGTGATGGATGCCGTGACGAGATGGGCATTGGGCTTTTGGATGGCCGGGTAGAATGAATCCGAGACGATGAGCCGTTTGCAGGCCACCTGATAGTCAGGAGTCAATTGTGCCTTGAGAGCAGCATCGTGCACATTGTCTTCGAGATTGGCCTCGCAGGCATCGGCGATCGCCGCCATCTGATCCCTGTCGCCGACCACCGCCTTGGCGAAGCTGCCGGCCCAGCGCTCGGTGAAATGGTCATAGAGCGCATCCATGCTTTCCGGCAAGGTACGGAACCTCTCGCGCTCCTCAGCGCCGTATTCCGGATTGGCCATCGGCATGATCCACTGCGCAGTGCGCTGGAAAAGTGAGACCGAGCCCACCTCGTCGATAATTGCCGGCACGATCTACACGCCTGTCGAGCCCGTGCCGATGATGCCGACGCGCTTGCCCGCCAGGGACACATCATGATCCCAGCGGGCGCTGTGGAAGCTGGCGCCGGCAAAGCTGTCTAGGCCTTCGATGTCAGGGTAGACCGGATCGCGCAATACGCCCGTCGCCAAGATGACGAAGTCGGCGCAGTCGCGCTCGCCACTGGCCGTTTCGATGCGCCAGACACCATCTTCGTAAGAGAGTTCCGTCACTTCCGTATCGAAACTGATGAAGGGCTCGATGCCGTATTTGCGCATCGTCGCCTCGAAATAAGCGAGGATCTCCTGCCCATAGGAGAACACATGGCTCCAGTCCGGGTTGGGCTCGAAGGTATAGCGGTAGAGGTGCGAGGGCACGTCGCAGCTCAGACCGGGATAGGTATTGTCG
>CAZKTK010000045.1:0-12128 GCA_964555535.1 uncultured Rhodospirillaceae bacterium | reverse complement strand
ACCAGACTGCGCCACGCCCCGTTGTCCAAGAAATGTAAGCATTTGTGCGGCCAGCGGCAATCCTGCGCCTATATGATAGACTCAACTGCGAAACAAGCCGGGACGGGGCAGGCCAATGAAAGTCACCTACGAGCTACACGTTAAGAGCAAGGATCGCTGGACCATCGATCAGACTTTTCCCGGCGATGCCAAGGAAGAGGCGATCGATTATGCCAAGCGGCAATATGCCGAGCCGCACGTCTCGGCGGTCAAGGTTATTGCCGAGACCTACAACGAACAGACGAATCAATCTAGCGAGGTGACGGTCTTCGAGGCGGCACCGGGGCCGCGACCCGGTGCGGAGCCGGCCAAGCCGAAAAGGCAGGCGGCAAGCCCCAAGGCCAAGCCAGCCAAGCCCGCGGCTGGCCAGGGCGGCGTTGCCCGGCCCCAGAAGAAGGCGCCGGAAGGCATGTCCACGACGAAGCTCGCCGTTCTCGCCGTCGGCGGCCTGGCCCTGGCGGCCGTCCTCGGCGTCGTCGTCATGCGCGGAGCCGAGACGCTCTCAGGCATGGGCTGATCTCGCCCTCCGCCATGGCCCCGGCGGTATCGATTTCGGATGCGCGGCTCGATTATGACGGGGTGGTGCTGTTCGACGGCCTTTCCCTCACCCTGGCCGCGGGGTGCATCACGGCCCTGCTTGGCCCGAGCGGTATCGGCAAGACCAGCCTGCTGCGCCTGATTGCGGGCCTGGCGCCAGCGGGCGAAAGCGGCCGGGTGACATGCGACGACGGCCGCGGTGTCGAAGGGCGTGTCGCCTATATGGCGCAGTCGGACTTGCTGCTGCCCTGGCTGAGTGTGCTCGACAATGTGGCCCTGGGTGCGCGCCTGCGCGGCGAGCGGGCCGATGTCGAGGAAGCCCGCGCCCTGCTTGCCCGCCTCGGCCTGTCGGGCTACGAGGACGCCGCGCCGCAAAGCCTTTCCGGCGGCATGCGCCAGCGCGCCGCCCTCGCCCGCACCCTCATGGAGGATCGCCCGATCGTGCTCATGGACGAGCCTTTTTCGCGGCTCGACGCGATCACCCGCGCGCGCCTTCAGGACCTTGCCGTCGGCGCCCTGGCCGGGCACACCGTGCTGCTGGTGACCCACGACCCGCTGGAAGCGATTCGCATTGCCGAGCATATCGAGGTGATGGCCGGCCGGCCCGCCAGTCTGGGCATACCGCTGTCACCGCCGGGCGAGGCACCGCGCGACAGCGCCGCACCGGATCTGGCAGCGCTCTATGGCGATCTCATGGCACGCCTCGACGCGGCCGCGCCATGAGCGTCCTGCGCCGTCTCGCAGTCGCCCTCGGACTGCTCCTGCTGTGGCAGATGGTGGTCTGGCTTGCGGTGCCGCCGCCCTACATCCTACCTGGGCCTAACCTTGCACTTTTGGCGTTGATCGAGCATCGCGCCCTGATAGCCGAGCATGCCGGCATAACCATGCTGGAAATCGTTCTCGGCATGGTCATCGGCACGCTCTGCGGCGCCGTCAGCGCGCTATCGCTGGCGCGTTTCGCCCTCGCCCGCGCCTGGCTGTTGCCGGCGCTGGTGGTCAGCCAGGCTCTGCCTGTTTTCGCGCTCGCGCCGATGCTGGTGCTGTGGCTCGGCTACGGCCTCGCCTCGAAGGTCGCGATGGCGGTGTTGATCATTTACTTCCCGGTCACCGCCACGTTCTATGACGGCCTCAGACGCACCGATCCGGGTTGGCTCGACCTGGCAACGACCATGGGCGCATCGCCGCGAGCCATTCTCTTTCGTGTCCGCATTCCCGCCGCGCTGCCAGCCTTGGCCTCGGGCATGCGCGTTGCGGCATCGGTTGCCCCCATCGGTGCCATCGTCGGCGAATGGGTGGGATCGAGTGCCGGGCTCGGCTACCTGATGCTGCACGCCAACGGGCGCATGCAGATCGATCTGGTCTTCGCCGCCCTGATCACCTTGGCCGTCATCGCCGTCGCGCTGTATTTCGCTGTTGACCGTGGCATGCGGGCACTGATGCCCTGGCAATCGGATTCGGTCAGCTGAAGACCAACCGCACACCGGCGCAAATATGCCGGTGGCCTGGTTCATAGTAATTGCGGAAGCTCGCACGACGGATATCCGGCTCACTGTCGGGCCCGGCGCCGCGCAGCACATAATGCCGGCCGTCGAACCACGGCAGCGAATATTCCCGATACGGCTTGAAGCGAAATCCCGGATAGGGGTGGAAGGCGTTGGCGCACCACTCCCAGGCGCCGCCTATGCCCTCCAGAACGCCGCTCCTCGCCGCCGCCTCCCACTCATACTCGTGCGGCAAGCGCGCACCGGCATAGACGGCGAAGGCGCCCGCCTCGTGGCGCGACAGGCCAATGACCGCCGCCTCCGCGTTCGTCACCGAAGACCACCCATGCGGCTGCGTTACCCCGGCAGCCGCAAGCCAGTTCCACCCGGCCGCGCTCCAGTATCGCTTGTCCCTGTAGCCGCCCGCTTCCATGAAACCGAGGTATTCGCCATTGCTCACGGGCCTCACGGCAATCGCGAACTCAGCGATCTCGCGACTATGCGCCGGCCCCTCATTGTCGAAGGCGAAGCCTCCGTCACTGCCAATCCGCCAGGTCCCGGACGGCACCGCCCGCGCCTCACGACAGATCGGCGATGCCGCGATGTCATGCCTGCCCGAGTCTGCGGCGCGCTCGCGCAGCACCAAACGCATGGTCTCAAGGTGCTGGGCATGATGGTTGACCAGAAACCCTGAAAGATAGCCATCCCGGCACATCGGATGGCCATTGGCGCGGGGCAGAAGCGCCTGGCTATCGGCCATGGTCCGACGGCACCAGTCGAGCAAAACAGTGCGCTCGGGAAGCGCCTCGCCGCGCGCCGCCTTCGGCGCAAGCTCCGGCAGACACAAACTGTGCAATGCTGCCGTTCGGCTGCCATCGCCGAGGACCCGTTCGCGGATCCACAGGGCCTCGATGAAGGCACAATGGCGCACGTGCCAACCGATCGGGCTCAATGCGGGATGAAATTGCCGTCTCAGCTCGGTGTCGTCGAGTTGCTCGGCAAGGGTCAGAATATCATTGCCGAGCGCCGCAAGGCGTTCGCTCATAGGGCCTCCAGGCGCGGTTCTTCGCCGCGTCGGAGAACCACGAGATGGTCATCGGGAACCAGTTGCCACGAACCGTCGTCGGTGAAGGGCTCGGAGGTTACCAGCCACCCGCCCGCAAACAGGGAGGCTGTCCCCACATACAGCGACGGCGCATCGTGGCGAATGGCGAAACGGGTGGCATAGATCGCTTCGCCGTCGGCCAGCAGGAAATTGAACAGTCCATGCACGCCATCGAGCCAGTCTTCCATACGGTAGAACAACCGGCGCAGGGCGGTCTCGGCGTCGCCGGCGGTATCGAACTCCTGACGCAGCGCCGCAAAGAGGTATTCCGAATCGGTATTGCCGCGAATCGGCGCGTCGTGCTGCGGTTCGAGATGCGCGCGCAAGCGCGCGCGCGGACCATCACCGAATGCGTGGATGAACCCGTTGTGGGAGAACAGCCGCCCTTCCACGAGAAATGGATGGGTGTTGGCCTGGTTCACCGGCAGGCCGGGCGTGGCGCTGCGCACATTGCCAAGCCAGAGCGCGCTCACAAGAGCTCGCCCCAAATGGGCGAGATTGACGTCGGACCATACCGGCATGGGGTTTGTATAAGCACCGAAACTGCCATCGGCGAGCTGCCAGCCGATCCCGAAGCCATCTGCATTGAGAGTGGCGGTTAGCATTTCGCGCGGCTTGTATGCCTGCGTTACCAGACTGTGATCCGGTTCCTCAAGAAAGCGGCCAAGCGATATCGGTGGGCCAAGATAGGCGGCGTGCCGGCACATCGGGAATGCCCCTCTCGGGGCCCAGGGTTGTTTCGCGTCGGCCAGATGTTAGCCTAGGGAGAGGCTCGGCAACAGAGCCCTGGCGAAGGAGTTTGAGATGGACGTATCCGCGCCTGTCGGCAATGACGATGGAAGACTGGACTGCCGCTTTGTTGCCGGGGCACGGTCCGTGGCGTCGCTGGAAGACGATCTGCGCCAAGGCCTGTTGACGCCGCCGCGCGTGTTTCCGCCGAAATACTTTTACGACGAACGCGGCTCGCATCTCTTCGACCGTATCTGCGAGACACCGGAATATTACCTCACGCGCACCGAGGACGCCCTTCTCAGCGACAGTGCAGAACGCATCATCGCCGCCGCCGAACCGGACGACATCCTTGAAATCGGCAGCGGCATGTCCCGCAAGACGCTCCGGCTGCTGGATGCGTGCGAAGCCGCAAGCCTGTATCCCAGCTATTCGCCTTTCGACATCTCCGAAGATGCGCTTCGACTTGCCGCCGAACAGTTGCTGCAGCGGTATCCGTGGCTCAGGGTAAGCTTGCTTGTCGGCGACTATGATGCAGGACTCGCGAACTTGCCGGGCTTCAAGGATCGGCGGCTGATTTGTTTTCTCGGCAGCACCATCGGCAATCTGGAACATGGCTCGGCGGTCGCCTTCCTGGAAGAAATACGCCACCGCATGAGCCCCGGTGACAGTCTGCTCCTGGGCGCGGACCGCGTGAAGCCGGCGCCGATTCTCAATGCCGCCTACAACGACGACGACGGCCTCACGGCGGCATTCAACATGAACCTGTTGAGCGTCCTCAACACGGAGGCGGATTGCGACTTCGAACCGGGAAAGTTCTCCCACCGGGCTGCCTTCAACGCCGAGTTGTCCCGCATCGAGATGCACCTGATATCGCAGGCGGACCAGGAAATTCGTATCGGCAGCCTGGACACAACGATCCAGATCGAGCGCGGCGAAGCGATCCTGACCGAAATCAGCCGCAAGTTTACCGTGGGAGAACTGCAGTCTCTGCTAGGCGAAAGCGGGTTTGACATCGAATTTCATTTTACGCCCGGCGACAATGCCTTTTCGCTCGTGCTGGCAAGACCACGCGATTTCTAGTATCCCGCCAACAGCGATCCGAAACACGGGCAAGTTCATGATGAGATCCGCCGCCGTACTCCTTCTCGCGATACTGTGCGCCACGACATCGTCTGCGCGCGCGGCCGACCAGCTGACGGTCCTGCTGGATTGGTTCGTGAATCCGGATCACGCGCCGCTGATCGTTGCTCAGGAGAAGGGTTTTTTCGCTGAACAAGGCCTCGACGTGACCTTGGTGGCGCCTGCCGATCCGTCGGCACCGCCCAAGCTGGTTGCTGCGGGTCAGGCGGATGTCGCCGTCTCGTATCAACCGCAACTTCATATTCAGGTCGCTGAAGGTCTGCCGTTGAAGCGCTTCGCAACGCTCGTCGCCACGCCGCTCAATGCCCTGGTGGTGCTTGCGGACAGTCCGATCCATACCATTGCGGACCTGGACGGCCGAAAAGTCGGCTTTTCGGTGGGGGGATTCGAAGATGCCCTGCTCCGCGCCATGTTGGCACGCGAGAGCCTGGACCTGACGAATGTGACCCTGATCAACGTCAACTTCTCCCTGTCGCCTTCGCTGATATCGGGGCAAGTGGATGCGGTGATCGGCGCATTTCGAAATTTCGAGCTTGCTCAGATGGATATTGCTGGCAAACCGGGGCGTGCGTTCTATGTGGAAGAGCATGGCGTGCCCGCCTATGACGAACTCATTCTGGTCGCTCACCGGGATCGAGTGGGTGATCCTAGGCTGGGCTCTTTTCTGCGGGCCTTGGAAGCCGGCGTCCAGTTTCTGGTCAATCATCCAGAGGAAAGCTGGGCGCTGTTTATCAAGGACCGCCCGGAGTTGGATGACGAACTGAACCGGCGGGCATGGGGAGACACGCTTCCCCGCTTTGCATTACGCCCGGCGGCACTCGACAAGGGACGATATGATCGATTCAGCCGCTTTCTCGCCGAACAGGGCCTCATCGCCGAAGCCCTTCCGGCCGACGAATACGCGGTTGCGCTCGACTGAGCGGGTGCGACGGTCCTAGGGTTTCGGGGGAGTACGGGTGCGACACACGGTCTCACTATTCGTCATGCTGGCGGTCGTTTGGCTGCTACTTTCGGGGCACTACAACACGCTGTTGTTGGTCTTCGGTGCCCTCTCCTGCGCCTTCGTGACATATCTCGCGCTGCGCTTCGATGTGGTGGACCATGAGAGCCACCCGCTGCACATGTGGTGGCGCCTGCCGGGCTATTGGCTTTGGCTGCTGGTGGAAATCGTCAAGGCCAACATCGATGTCGGCCGCCGCATAATCGATCCCAATCTGCCCATCGACCCCATGCTGTTCGAGGTTGACGCCGACCAGAAGTCGGATCTCGGACGGGTGATTTTCGCCAACTCCATCACGCTGACGCCGGGAACGGTGTCGGTCGACGTACGCGAGAACAAGATCCTGGTGCATGCGCTTACGGCGGAAGGCGCCGAGGATCTGCGTCGCGGCACCATGAACGCCAAAACCACGGCGCTGGAAGGAAACGGCTCATGAATGCCGCCTTCGCCGTTGCCGCGATCGCCCTGCTCGTGACCATGGGCCTGGCAATCGCGCGTGCCGTTGCGGGCCCGACGGTGTTCGACCGGATTCTCGCCGCCAACGCCTTCGGTACCAAGACCGTGTTGCTGATCGCGGTTATCGGCTTTCTCACCGGACGGCCCGATTTCCTGGATCTGGGTCTTGTCTACGCGCTGATCAACTTCGTCGGCATCATTGCGGCGATGAAATACTTCAAGTTCGGCGCGTTCGACGACAGTCAGCGGGACGCGCAACAATGAGCGTGGTCCTCGACATTCTGGTCTGGGCCTGCCTGCTGAGCGGTTCGGCGATCATCCTGGTCGGCGGCATCGGCATGGTGCGGCTACCCGATTTCTACAGTCGTGCCCACGCGGCCGGCATGACCGATACCCTCGGTGCTGCTCTGGTGATCACCGGCATGATGATCGAGGCCGGGTGGTCGCTGAACCTGGCGCGGCTCGCCTTTATCCTTCTCTTCCTGCTGTTCACCAGCCCGACGGCGAGTCATGCGCTGGCCCACTCTGCCCTGGTCAGCGGCCTCAAGCCGTGGACCAAGTCCAAGCCCGACGACAAGGCGGAGGGCGAGTGATGGACCAGGTCGTTCACATCGCCCTGCTCGCTCTGCTGGTCGCGACCGCGCTGCTCATCGTGCGCATGCGCAGCATTCTCGCGGTTGTCATGCTGAGCGGTATTTACAGCTTCATCATGGCGAGCATTTTCCTGGTGCTCGACGCAGTGGACGTTGCCTTTACCGAGGCTGCGGTCGGCGCCGGCATCACCACGGTCCTGGGGCTGATGGCCCTGTCATTGACTGACGACCGGGAAAAGACGCCAGGTCACCGCCCAATCCTGCCGCTTGCCGTGGTCTCGATCACGGGTGCGCTTCTGCTCTATGCCGGCAGCGACATGCCGGTGCTCGGCGATCCGGACGCCCCGATCCACGGCCACGTCGCGCCGCGCTATATCGAGGAGACGCCCCACGCCATCGGCATTCCCAACATCGTCACCTCGGTGCTAGCGGACTATCGCGGCTACGACACCCTTGGCGAGGTGGGCGTCATCTTCACCGCCGGAATCGGTGTCATTCTGCTGCTGGGACGAAACACCCGCCGGCGCAGGGAGGATGAGGAATGAATGACCTCCTGATCCTTCGCGTCGTAACCAAGTTCCTGATCCCCTTCATCATCCTGTTCGGGCTCTACGTCCAGTTCCACGGCGACTATGGCCCGGGCGGCGGCTTCCAGGCGGGCGTCATCATCGCCGCCGGCTGCATTCTCTACGGACTCGTCTTTGGGCTGGAGACCCTGCGCCGGGCAATCCCGCCGAGTATCGTTCAGAGCCTGGTCGCCATCGGCCTGACGCTCTATGCCGGAACCGGCTTCGTCACGATGCTGATGGGCGGACGCTTCCTCGACTATGCCCGCCTCGCCCACGACCCCGCCCATGGGCATCACTATGGCATTCTCGTGGTCGAGCTCGGGGTCGGTATTACCGTCAGTGCGGTCATGCTGACCATCTACTACGGCTTCGCCGGACGCGGCGCAGGCAAGGCAGGCGGCTGATGGATATCCTCGGTCGCTATTCCTACTGGGTCGTCGTGCTGGTGATGATGATCGGCTTCTATGTCGTCATCGATCGCGGCAATCTGATCAAGAAGCTGGTCGGGCTCAACATATTCCAGACCGCGGTCTTCCTGCTTTACATATCGGCAGGCAAGGTATCCGGCGGTACCGCGCCGATCATCGACGATGACGCGACGCTCTACTCGAATCCGCTGCCGCATGTGCTGATCCTCACCGCCATCGTCGTCGGCGTGGCAACGCTGGCGCTGGGACTGGCGTTGGTGGTCCGCATCAAGGAGGCCTACGGCACCGTCGAAGAGGACGAGATCCAGGCGATCGAGAATCGCGAGGAGGATGCCGCGTGATCTCCGCCAACCTCACGGCCCTGCAAGTCGCCATACCGCTGATCGGGGCGCCGCTTTGCACCCTGATGGGGCGCGGCATGCGCGCTTGGCTGATAAGCCTGATCATCACCTGGGCGACCCTAGCCATGGCCATCGGCCTGATGGTCCAGGTGAGCACCAGCGGGCCGATCAGCTACATGATGGGCAATTGGCCGGCGCCATGGGGCATCGAGTACCGCGTCGATTTTCTCAACGCCTTCGTGCTGCTGTTCGTGACCGGAGTGGCCTCCGCCGTCATCCCCTTTGCCTATCACAGCGTCAAGGCGGAGATCAGCGAAGACAAGCACCGCCTGTTCTACACGGCCTATCTGTTGACCTTTGCCGGGCTGCTCGGCATGACGGTGACGGGCGATGCCTTCAATGCCTTCGTTTTCATGGAGATATCGTCGCTCTCGGGCTATGTGCTGATCAGCCTGGGACGCGACCGCCGGGCGCTGTTTGCAAGCTATCAATATCTCGTGCTTGGCACCATCGGCGCGACGTTCTTCGTCATCGCCATCGGCCTGCTCTACATCGCCACCGGCACGCTCAATATGGCGGACTTGGCGGAGCGCCTGCCGGCATTGTCCGACAACACCGTGGTGATCGCGGCTTATGCCTTCCTTATCGTCGGCCTGAGCCTGAAACTGGCACTGTTCCCGCTGCATCTGTGGCTGCCCAACGCTTACACCTTTGCCCCGTCGGTGGTCTCGGCACTTCTGGCGGGCACCGCGACCAAGGTTGGCGTCTATCTCCTGCTGCGCTTTATGTTCGGGGTGTTCGGGGCGGATTTCGCCATCGGCACCCACCCCGTGGCGGGGCTGTTGATGCCGCTCGCCATTGTCGCCGCATTCTCAGGCTCCCTGGTCGCCATAACACAGCTCAACGTCAAGCGTCTGCTGGCCTATTCGTCCCTCGCACAGATCGGTTACATCGTGCTCGGCATCAGCCTTGCGAACGAAACCGGCCTGACCGGTGCGGTGGTGCATCTCTTCAACCACGCCCTGATGAAAGGCGCGATGTTCATCGCGCTCGGCTGCGTCATGCTGCGCGTCGGCGGCACCCGCTTCGAGCATATCAAGGGGCTTGGCAAGCGCATGCCGCTGACCATGGCGGCCTTCGTCCTGGCCGGCCTCAGCATGATCGGCATACCCGGCACCGTCGGCTTCGTCAGTAAGTGGTACCTGGTGCTGGCTACGCTGGAACGCGATCTCTGGCCTATCGCGGTGATCGTCATGATCACCTCGCTGATGGCCGTGGTCTATGTCTGGCGCGTTGTCGAGGCGGCCTATTTCGAGGAACCCGACACCACGATCGAGATCAAGGAAGCACCCTGGCCCATGGTCGTCTCGGCCTGGGTGCTGGCGGCGGCCTGCGTGGTCTTCGGTCTGGCCACCGACCTTACCATCGGCACCGCCGAGCAGGTTGCCAGGATGATGCTGGGAGCAGGCTCATGAGCAGCGCTTTCGTAGTCGGGCTGGCGCCGCTGTGGCCGCTCGTCGGCGCGGTCATGATCTGGCTCGCCGGCCCGCGCCCCAATGTGCGCGAAGGTGTGACCATGGTGACGGCGGCGGTTCTCCTGCTGCTGGTGGCCTCGCTGGCGCCGGCGGTTATGGCGGGCGAGCGCCCTTCGGCCGAGCTGTTCGAGGTTCTGCCCGGCGTGCGCCTCGCCTTCGAGGTCGAGCCGCTCGGCATGCTGTTCGCGCTGATCGCCTCGTTCCTCTGGCTGCCGAACTCGATCTATTCCATCGGCTACATGCGTGCCCATCACGAGCAGAACCAGATCCGGTTCTATGTCTGTTTCGCCCTCGCCCTGACCGGCGCCGTCGGCGTGGCCTTTGCCTCCAACCTGTTCACGCTGTTCCTCTTCTACGAGCTGCTGACCATCTCCACCTATCCGCTCGTCACCCATGCCGAAACCGACAAGGCGCGGCGCTCCGGCAGGGTCTATCTCGGCATCCTGATCGGCACCTCGATCGCTTTCCAACTCCTCGCCATCCTCGTCACCTATGCTGTGGCGGGCACCATGGAGTTCACGGTCGGCGGCATTCTCGCTGGCAATGCGGAACCGGGAACCATCGGCATATTGTTCGCGCTCTACATGTTCGGCATCGGCAAGGCCGCGATCATGCCCTTCCACCGCTGGCTGCCCGCCGCCATGGTGGCGCCGACACCGGTGAGTGCCTTGCTGCACGCGGTGGCCGTGGTCAAAGCGGGCGTCTTCACGGTGCTGAAGATCGTCATCTACGTCTTCGGGCTCGACCTGATGACCGGCGCGCACCCCGGCGAATGGCTGATGTGGCTTGCGTCCTTCACGCTGCTCACGGCATCGCTGGTGGCAATGACCAAGGACAACCTCAAGGCACGGCTGGCTTATTCGACGATCAGCCAGCTCGCCTATATCGTGCTTGCGGCGGCGCTGGCGACACCGGCCGCGATTGTCGGCGGCGGGTTGCACATGCTGATGCACGCTTTCGGCAAGATCACCCTCTTCTTCTGTGCCGGTGCGATCATCATCACCGCGCACAAGGACAACATCTCCGACATGCGCGGCTTGGGACGCGCCATGCCGATCACATTGTTCGCCTTCCTCATCGGCGCGCTCAGCGTCATCGGCCTGCCGCCTTTCGGCGGCGCCTGGAGCAAATGGTACATCGCGCTGGGTGCGGTGGAAGCCGAGCAGCTCATCTTCGTCGCCGTGCTGATGATCTCGAGCCTGCTGAACGTGGCCTATTTCATGCCTGTCGTCGTGCGAGGCTTCTTCCCCGGCGACAAACCGACCGCATTCGACGGCGGGGTGAAGGAGGCGCCGCTCGCCTGCCTGATACCGATCGTCTTTACCGCTTCAATGTGCCTGGTCCTATTCGTCTTCCCGGACCCGGCCTATCGCCTGCTCGCCCAACTGGTGCCCTGAGGTAGGATCGCGATGACACCGCCGCCGGACGAAAAGAAATACTGGCTGGACGACCTGGGCAATGTGCGCAAGGTGCTGTGGGCGCTGTACATCGCCTGCGCCGTTCTTGTGCTGCTCGACCTTTTCTATCACAAGCACACCGAGTTCGCTTTCGAGGGCTGGTTCGGCTTCTTCGGCGTATACGGTTTCGTCTGCTGCGTGCTGCTGGTGCTGGTCGCCAAGGAGCTGCGCAAGGTAATCGCACGACCCGAGGACTATTACGACAAGGAGGCCGGCGATGACTCATAGCCTGGCCGCCTTCCCGCCCTTCCTCATCTTCTTTATCGGCGCCCTGCTGGTTCCCTTCCTGCACGAGCGCTTCCGCCCGGCCTGGTCGCTGTTTGTGCCGCTTGCCGGGCTGATCAACCTGATGAGCCTTGAGCACGGCGTACATTGGCAAGTCGGCATTCTCGAATACACGCTCACATTCGGGCGCATTGACGGGCTTTCCTTCTTCTTTGCCCTGCTCTTCCACATTGCCACGGTGCTCGCCAGCATCTTCGCCCTGCACGTGCGCGATCCCATTCAGCAAGTCTGTGCCCTGCTCTATTCCGGCGCCGCGCTGGGTGCCGTGTTTGCCGGCGATCTGCTGAGCCTGTTCATCTTCTGGGAGATCATGGCGGTGGCCTCGGTCTTCCTGATCTGGGCCCGCCGCACGCAGCGCGCCGAGAGCGCCGGCCAGCGCTATCTCATCACCCAGATAATCTCCGGCGTGATCCTGCTCGCCGGCGCCATG
>CAZKTK010000044.1:0-12281 GCA_964555535.1 uncultured Rhodospirillaceae bacterium | reverse complement strand
CTGATGCAGTCGAACGACATCATCTACGGGCCCATCGACGGCCGCATTGAGCTGTTCACCAGCAACGGCATTTTGCGCACCGGAGACATCACCGGCCAGATTGGCATTTTCGATGCCGGCACCGAGTTGAACGAAGACCCGCTGACCGGGCCGAATGTCGGGCTCAACCAGCAATGGCTCGATTCGGGCGAGGCGGAGGACGAAGCGGTGCGCGATCCGGACGACGGCTTCCCCTACCCGCAGGCGAGCCAGGTCATGCGCATCACGGTGCGCGCTGCCGACTGAGCTGATTAACCGGTGACAGTTACCTATTAAACGGGTCGAACATATTGTTATGTTTCAGAATATCACTGTTTAATAGGTAACTGTCACCGGTTGTTTGACCTAGGCCCCCTCGCGGCGGGCGCCCACTTGGGCGGCCAAGGCGGCGCCGATGAACATGTCGATATCGCCGTCGAGCACGGCGCCAGTATTGCTGGTCTCGACGTTCGTGCGCAGGTCCTTGACCATCTGATAGGGCTGCAGCACGTAAGAGCGGATCTGGTGGCCGAAGCCGATCTCCGACTTCTCCGCCTCCTGGCTCTGCTGTTCTTCGTTGCGCTTCTGCAATTCCAGTTCGTACAGGCGCGCGCGCAGCATGTTCATGGCCGCCGAGCGGTTCTTGTGCTGTGAGCGCTGGTTCTGGCACTGGACGACGATGCCGCTGGGAATATGCGTGATGCGGATCGCCGAATCGGTCTTGTTCACATGCTGTCCGCCGGCGCCCGAGGCACGGTAGGTATCGACCCGCAGATCCTTGTCGGCAACCTCGATGTCGATCGACTCGTCGACCACCGGATAGACCCAGACGCTGGCAAAACTGGTGTGCCGCCGCGATGAGGAGTCGAATGGCGAGATGCGCACCAGGCGATGAACGCCGCTTTCGGTACGCAGCCAACCATATGCGTTCTCACCGCTTACCTTGACAGTGGCACGCTTTATGCCGGCTTCCTCTCCCGGCACCTCTTCGATGAACTCCACCTTGCGGCCATGGGCCTCGGCCCAGCGCACATACATGCGTAGCAGCATCTCGGCCCAGTCCTGGCTTTCGGTACCGCCGGCCCCGGCATGTATTTCCAGGAACGCGTCATTGCCGTCGGCTTCGCCCGAAAGCAGCGTCTCAAGCTCGATCTCACCCGACCGCGCCTGCAGCTTGCGCAGGGCCGAGAACGCTTCATCGACCAGATCCTCGTCCTCTTCCGCTTCGGCAAGCTCCACGAGTTCCTGGTTGTCGGCCAGCTCCTGGCGGATCTCCGCATAGCCCGCCAGCGCCCGCTCCAGACGGTTGCGCTCGCGCATCAAGGCCTGGGCCCGGCGCGGATCGTCCCACAGCGAGGGATCCTCGGCGCGCGCGTTCAGCGCCTCGAGCTTGCGTTGCGACTCCTCGGGGTCAAAGATGCCTCCTCAGCAGCGTCAGCGACTTCTCGATGTCGTCGACGACCGCTTGAATTTCCGCGCGCATGACGGCTTACCTCACTCGTTTTTCGCCGCGGCAAAATAGCCTCAGTAGAGACCGCTGTCGAACCCGTCTTCGGCAGCACCCCCGCCAACGTCGATACCGCCGGCCGTGCTGGCCGCAACGGCCGAGGTGGGCTCGCTGCCGGGTCGGAATGCCTCCACCAGCACGCGCTCGCTGGCCGGGTTCGGCAACAGGCCGGTGTCGGCATCGATGCGCACCAGGCGCACGCCGCTCGGGATGCGGAACGGCGCAGGCGGCCTGCCCTCCAAGGCCTCGGCAAGGAACGCCTTGAAAATCGGCGCTGCCACGTTCGAGCCGGTCTGCCGCGGCCCAAGCGTGCGCGGCGTGTCGAAGCCAACATAGGCGCCCACGGCAAGGTCCGGGGAAAAGCCGACAAACCAGGTATCGAAGCTGTCGTTGGTGGTTCCCGTCTTGCCGGCCAGCGGACGGCCCAGGCTGGCGATACGCCGGCCTGTGCCGCGGTCCACCACGCCCTTGAGGATCCAGGTGATCTGGAAAGCCGCCGCGGCATCGGTCACGGCCTCGCGCATATCGGGAAGCGCCGGCGGCAAGCCTTCCACAAGCGCTTCGGCGCAGCCCTCGCAGGCCCGTTCGTCACGGCGGAAGACTGTGCGGCCATGACGGTCCTGGATGCGCTCGATCAGCGCCGGACTGACGCGCCGGCCGCCATTGACCAGCATGGCGTAGGCCGCGGTCAGCTCCATCAGCGTGGTCTCTCCCGCGCCCAGGGACATGGACAGCACCGGCGGAAAATCGCCGATACCGAAGCGGTCTCCGATTTCGACGACTTTGTCCATGCCCAAACGGCTGGCGAGGCGCACAGTCATCAGGTTGCGCGACTTCTCCACCCCCAGCCGCAGCGTCGACGGGCCATAGAATTCGTTGGAGTAGTTCTTCGGCTTCCACTTGGGCAAGCCCGGTCCCTGATCGATGACGATCGGCGCATCGAGAATGATATCGGCCGGCGTGAAGCCGTTCTCCAGGGCCGATAGGTAGACAAAGGGCTTGAACGCCGATCCCGGCTGGCGGCGCGCCTGGGTGGCGCGGTTGAACTGACTGTCGTAGAAGCTCCAGCCCCCGGCCATCGCCAGAACGCGCCCGGAATGGGGGTCGATGGCAACGATAGCGCCACCTACGTCCGGGATTTGGCGCAAGGCGTAGGCCACCGGCTCGGGCTCGGCCTCCTCGATGGCCGCCTCGTTCTCCGGCACATCTTCGACCGGCAACGCCTCAACCGCCACCACATCGCCGACCGCAAGGATGTCCTCCGGCCGGCTTGGCTCGGGACCGACACGCTGATCCTCTTCCCAGGGGCGTGCCCACGCCATCTCGGCGAACGCGATGACCCCCTCGCTGCCGTCGTCAAGGCCGATACGGGCTTCGCCAGGCGTCAGCTCCCGCACCAGCCCCAGACGCCACGTTTCCATGCCAGCCGGCAGGGGCACGGCCGCCAAGGCGTCGACCCAGGCGATATCCTCCGCGAGTTCCAGCCGGGCGATAGGGCCGCGCCAGCCATGGCGCCGGTCATAGTCGATCAGGCCCTGGCGCAAAGCGCGCTGGGCGATGTCCTGCAAGCGGGGGTCCATGGTCGAGCGCACCGAGAAACCGCCCTCGTAGAGCACGTCCTCGCCGTAGCGCTCGACCAGGGCGCGGCGCACCTCTTCGGCGAAATAAGGCGCGTGAACGCTGCGCGCGGGATCGCGGGGGAACACCTCGACCGGCCCGGCTGTCGCCTCGGCCATTTGCTCGGCGGTGATGTAGCCATCCTCGAGCATGCGGCCGACAACGTAGTCCCGGCGGATGCGCGCCGCCTCGGGCTTGCGAATGGGATGGTAGTTGTTGGGCGCCTTAGGCAGCGCCGCGAGATACGCCATTTCGGCCAGGCTGAGTTCGTCGAGGGACTTGTCGAAATAGGCTATGGCGGCCGCGGCGACGCCGTAGGCGCGGCGACCGAGAAATATCTCGTTCAGGTAAAGCTCGAGGATGCGCTCCTTGCTGAGCACGCGCTCTATGCGCAGCGCCAACAAGGCTTCGCGGGCCTTGCGCTGGATCGACACCTCGTTGGTCAGCAGGAAGTTCTTCGCCACCTGCTGGGTAATGGTCGAGGCGCCGATCAGGCGCTTGTTCTTCGCGACATTCTGCAGGTTCTGCACAACGGCACGGGCAATGCCGATGACATCGACGCCCGGGTGCTTATGAAAGTTCTGATCTTCCGCCGCAATGAACGCATTGACCAGCATCTCCGGCATGGCGTCGATGGGCACGAAGACACGCTTCTCGGCGGCGAATTCGGCCAGCAGCCGGCCGTCGCCCGCGTGTACCCGGGTCAGTGTCGGCGGATAGTAGTCGGCGAGCTGCGCATGCGGCGGCAGATCCCTGCTGTAATGGTAGACGGCATAACCTGCGGTTCCCCCCGCCAGGACAACGCCAAGCAGGCCGAGCCAAAACAACCATCCGATCGTGTGCAGCATTGGCCTCCTCCAACCTGCCGGGTACCGTCTTCAGCTGCAAATTAGAGCGGGATTATGGCCTGACCAAGGCGGCCGCGGGAAGGCCCAATTATCGCGCAGCGGTGCGGGTCGCGAAGTGACGATCGATGGCGCCGGCAAGAGCCTCGATCAGAGGCAGGCGCGCTGTGGCATCGGCCAGCATGGCTTCGTCTTCGGCATTGGACAGAAAGCCCAGTTCGACAAGCACCGACGGCACGTCCGGCGCCTTGAGCACCGCGAAGCCGGCCTGGCGATGGGGTCGCCCGAGCGATGGCAGGCCCGCGCGCCGAAAGGCTTCGACGAAGCGGTCGGCCACCTCCACGGAGCGGTTGTTGGTCTCGCGCTGGCTCAGGTCGAGCAGGATGGTGTTCACCTCCGGCGAATATTCGGCAAGGTCGAGGCCGGCGATGATGTCCGCCGTGTTCTCCTTGACGGCAAGCGCGGCCGCTTCGGAATCCGAGGCCGTCTTCGACAAGGTGTAGACGTGGCTGCCGCGCACTGAGGCATTGGCCATCGAATCCGCATGCAGCGACAGAAACAGGTCGGCACCGTAATGCCGCGCCATGGCGAACCTCTGGCGCAAGCGCAGGAAGAGATCCGTGTCGCGGGTCATTATCACCTGATAACGCCCGCTAGCCCGCAAGTGGTGGGCCAGCTGGCGTGCCGCTGCCAGGGCGATGGTCTTCTCGTAGATGCCGCTGGCGCCGATGGCGCCCGGATCCACCCCCCCATGGCCCGCATCGATGACGATGATGGGCTTGCCGCGGGGGCGTTCGGGCACCGCCGTAACCGGGGATACGGCAACAACGGGTTGGAGCGCCGGTGCTGGCACAGCTCGTACGTTCTGGGTAAAGCTAGCTGGATCGGTGGCAACAAGGTCGAGCACGAAGCGGTAGGGCTTGCCGTCGGCCGGCGGCAGCACGAAAGCCGTCTTTACCCGCGCCGGTCCGGCAAGGTCCAACACCACCCGCGACGTACCCGGCTCGAACAGCCCGTAACGTATGGCCTGAACCAGACCGACCCGGCCGCTCGCCATGGAATCACGGGTCAGGGCGAAACTCAGCTCGGGAAAATCGATGACCAACCGCCGCGGCTGACCCAGGGCGAAGTAGGAAAACTCGACCTCCGCCGACATTTCCAGCACCAGGCGGGTCTTGTCGGGATGCTCCCAGGCCCGTACCTGAGTCACATCGGGCACAGCCCCGGCCGCGCCGGCGCCGACCATCATCAGCGCAGCGAAGACCAGCGAACAAACCCGTCGTGAAATCGTCCCGACCATTGTCTCTCAGGCACCTGGGTTACCAGCTTGGTAAGATATATAGCACGTTTCTTGTGCATTTCCCTAGCTTTAGCAGCAATGTGTTAATGTTGAATTTAAGAGAATGGGCCATTCCACCAATCTTCCATTGTTCGATCCGGGTGGTATGGCCTATGATCCGCTCCGCGCCGGTGCTGCGTATTTGCCGCCGGGCGTCGGGGTTGGCCACCGCGTGCCGCCGTCCGTTTGGCAGCACGGCCCTTCAGGACAACCCCGCTCAGAATCGACCAAGAGGCGCGACCATGCCCAGCGCGGGCTGGCGGGCGCGTACTTGGGCTAGGAGTTTTTGGAGTGGTGTCACAACATCCGGACGGGAAGGCCCTGAGCTGCCCTGACGGGGGGCAAGCCATGGCTGCACTGCCAGGCGCGCTGTCGCTCGGCGACGCCGCGCGGGCCCTTTGCGGCCGCCCTGCACGACACCCGAACACCACCAGCGCGCGTTTGCAGCGCCCCTGCCGGTCCGCCGGCCAGGGCCCCCGCGCGCCACGAGGAACCAGTCTTAATGACCAAACGCATGCTCATAGACGCGACCCACCGGGAAGAGACCCGGGTGGTCGTGGTGGATGGCATCAAGCTTGACGAATTCGATTTCGAAACAACCACCAAGCATCAGCTGAAAGGCAACATCTATCTCGCGAAAGTCACCCGGGTCGAACCGTCGCTGCAAGCGGCGTTCGTCGACTATGGCGGCAATCGCCACGGCTTTCTGGCCTTCAGCGAAATCCATCCCGATTACTACCAGATCCCGGTTTCCGACCGCGAGGCGCTGATCAAGCAACAGCGCCAACAGGATGCCGATGCCGAAACCACCGGCAATGGCGAGAGCGAGGCCGCCGAGGCCGGCGACGATGTCGAGACCGTCAGCGGCGTCGAGGAAGACGAGATCCAGATCCGTCCCTCGCTGCTGCAACGCTACCGCATTCAGGAGGTTATCAAGCGCCGCCAGATCCTGCTGGTCCAGGTGACCAAGGAGGAGCGCGGCAACAAGGGCGCGGCGCTCACCACCTATATCTCGCTTGCCGGGCGCTATTGCGTGCTCATGCCCAATACCACGCGCGGCGGCGGCATCAGCCGCAAAATCCAGTCGGGCGAGGCACGCAAGCGCCTGCGCTCGGTGGTGGCGTCCCTCGCTCTGCCCGAGGGCATGGCGGTGATCCTGCGCACGGCGGGCCAGGAGCGCACCAAGGCGGAGATCCGACGCGATTACGACTATCTGCTCAAGCTGTGGGATCACATCCGCTCGACCACACTCGAATCCACGGCGCCGGCGATCATTCATGAGGAAGCCAATCTGATCCGCCGCTCGATCCGCGATCTCTATGGCGCCAAGATCGAGGAAGTGCTTGTCGAGGGCGACGAGGGCTATCGCATCGCCAAGGACTTCATGCGCACCTTGATGCCGAGCCATGCGAAGCGGGTCCAGCCCTATCGCGAAAATCTGCCGCTCTTTACCCGCTATCAAATCGACAGCCAGCTCGACACCATGCATTCGACCACGGTGCAGCTGCGCTCCGGCGGCTACATCGTGATCGATGCCACCGAGGCCCTGGTCGCCATCGATGTCAATTCGGGCCGCGCCACGCGCGAACGCAATATCGAGGAGACCGCGACGGTCACCAATATCGAAGCCGCGGCCGAGATCGCCCGGCAGCTGCGCCTGCGCGACCTGGCCGGCCTTATTGTCATCGATTTCATCGATATGGATGAGAACCGCAACATCCGTTCGGTGGAAAAGCGCCTCAAGGGGGCGGTGCAGTCCGATCGCGCACGCATTCGCATGGGCCGCATCTCGAGCTTCGGCCTGCTCGAGCTGTCGCGCCAGCGCCTACGCCCCAGCCTGCAGGAAGTCAGCTCGACCGTATGCGCCCATTGCGGCGGCAGCGGCCACGTGCGTTCGGTCGAATCGGCCGCCCTGCATGCCTTGCGCGTGATCGAAGAGGAAGGCGTGCGCGGGCGCTCCGACGCCATTTCCGCGACTATGCCGTCGGCGGTCGCGCTCTACCTGGTCAACAACAAGCGCAGCACCTTGGCCCAGATCGAGGAACGCTACGGCATGACGGTCACGATCGAGACCGATGACAGCCCGGCGCCGCCCGATTGCGTCGTGCAGACCCTGGAAGCCAAGGCGGAAGCAAAGCCCCTGGTCGAGCCCCTGCCCGAGGCCGAAGAAGAGCGGCCTGCCGAAGGCTCCAAGCGGCGGCGCGGACGCCGGCTGCGGCGCGACGAGGGCGATGGCGAGAAGGCGGCCGCCAGCGAGACCAAGACGGAGGCGACGGAAGGAACCTCCGAGAGCGGCGGCGAGGAAGCGGAAGAAGGCACCCGCCGCCGCCGCCGGGGCCGCCGGGGCGGTCGCCGGCGCGGTGGTCGCGGCCGCAATACCGAAGCGGCGGCAGCGGAGACAACAGCAAGCGAGGCCGTCGAGGCACCGGCTGGCAAGGCGGCGGACGCGACGGAGCCTGTCGCGGAAACGCCCAGCGAACCCACTGCAGACGCAGAGCCCGCAGCATCGCCTGAGGCGGCAGCCGACGGCGGCGAGGCGGAAATCGTCAGGCCCAAGCGGCGACGGCGCACGCGCAAGAAGGCGACGGAAACCGCTGCCCCGGTAGCCGAAGAGAAGACCGAGACAGCGAGCACTGCCGAGGCCGCACCCGAAGACACTGCCGAGGATGCGCCCAAGCCGAAGCCTCGCCGCAGGCGCCGCAAGGCAGCCAAGCCCGCCGCGGAAAGCGAGAGTGCGGAGCCAGCATCGTCAAATGGCGGTGAGTCGCCGGCACCGAGCCCGGCTGCAACCAACGATGAGCCGGCCGCCGCTCAGCCCGTCAGCGACACGGAGCCGGGCGAGCCTCGCCGCGGCTGGTGGCAACGCATTACCGGGTCCTGAGTCAGCGCCGCCAGGCGACGAGGCGTTCGGCGGCTTCCGCGATGTCGGCGGTCGAGCCGGCAAAAGAGAAGCGCAGCCAGTCGCGGCCGCGCCGCGGGTCGAAGTCGATCCCCGGCGTCGCCGCGACGGCGACCTCCTCCAGCATGCGCGCGGAGAAGGCCTGGGAATCCTCGCCAAAGCCCGAGATGTCGGCATAGATGTAGAAGGCGCCGTCAGCCGGCGCCAGGCGGTCGAAGCCGGCCCGCGGCAGCTGCTCGAACAACAGGGCACGGTTGCTGGCATAGTCGGCGACATAGCCGTCGAGCGCTTCCCGGCAATCGAATGCCGCCAGGGCTGCATATTGGGGCAAGGCCGCAGGCGAGACGAACAGGTTCTGCGCCAGCCTGTCCACCGCCCCGACAAGATCCTGCGGCAGCACCATCCAGCCGAGCCGCCAGCCCGTCATGGCAAAATATTTCGAGAAGCTGTTCACCACCACCGCATGCCTGGCGGAAGCCACGGCACTGGCCGCCTCACGGCCATAGGTGATGCCGTGATAGATCTCGTCGGAGATCAGCCGCACCCCGTTGCCCTCGCACCAGGCCGCGAGTGTCGCCAGTTCGTCGGGTGCCAGCATGGTACCGGTGGGGTTGGACGGGCTCGCCACCACCAGACCATCGAGGGGACCGGCAGCTTCGAGCAGTTCGATGGTCGGCTGAAAGCGATGCTCCACATCGCTTGCCAGAGGCACCACTTCGATCCCGAGAGCTGCGAGAATATTGCGATAGGCCGGATAGCAGGGCTCGGCCAGGGCCACCCGCTGACCCGCATCGAAAGCAGCCAGGAAAACCAGAATGAACGCCCCGGACGCGCCGACCGTGGTCACCACCTGTTCCGGCGCCACGGCAGTGCCGTAGCGCTCGCCGTAATAGGCTGCAATACGCGCCCTGAGCTGCGGCAGGCCCAGCGCCTCGGTATAGCCGATGCGCTCCTCCTCGAGAGCGCGCCGCGCCGCCGCCAATACGGGCTCGGGCGCGCCCCGGCTCGGTTCGCCCACCTCGAGATGGAGGACATGGGCACCCTCGGCCTCGCGTCGGTTGGCGGCACGCATGACCTCCATCGCATAGAAGGGCGCAATGCCGGCCCGCCGCGCCGCGCGCGGCCAAAGCTCCGCCACTTCGCTCATCGCACGGCCCCGGCTGTCGAACAGGCCGCCGCAGACAAAGCCCCGCTCGGACACAATACGGCGGCACCGTAGCCAAGTGGTGCGCCGCCCTCCCTTGCCGCCGCCGCCAGGCCCGGCTACGCCGCCGCGGCAGCGCCGGCGGCACCGCCGAGCACGATGGGACCATCGCGCAACAGCACCGGTCCGGCACCGCCCAGCCACGGAGCGGCACCGGAATTCGCCATGAATATGCCCGTCGTCTCTGCCATGCGGGCGCTGCCGAACGGCATACCCATGCCGAACGCGCAACTCACCCAAAGCCCCTCGCCGTCGGCAATCGCCAGGCCGACACTCGCAGCCGCCGGCGGCTGGTCGATGGCCCCTGCCGACTCCACGGTCAGCGTCTCCACCTGCCGGCTCTCCGGGCTCCGCCAGGCCGCGCGATAGGCTGCGAGGTCGCGACGCTCCAGAGTCAGACCAGCCTCCGCCGCGCCGCGCGACAAGGCGCCGGCAATACCGCCGGCGTAAAAATCGCCCGCGCCATGACGCGCCATGCGGCCAAAGATAGCCGCCAGTTCAAGCTGCGAGATATCGCTGCCGGTGGTCAGCGGCGCATCGTTGCGAAAGAAAACCGCGCGCACCGAGCGATCCTTGCGCAGACGCTCGGCATCGGCAAGCAGATCGCCCGCAAGCCCGGCATCGACCAGGCTGCCGAAGCGCGCCAGATGGGCGGCGGGTTCGAGCAATTGCCACCACTCCAGCCGGCCGTATTGCCGCGACAGGGCGAACAGGCCGCGCACACTGCCCGGCACTGCCACCTGGGCCGGATCGCCGCCGGCGGCCGGCCGGAAATCCAGCGCCTGGGTTTGCCCGGCGACCGAATCGTGGACCAGACAGGCACCGCCGCCGCCGAGCCCGGCCGCTGCCGGATCGACCACCGCCAGCACCATGGCCGCGGCCACCGCGGCATCCGCCGCCGTGCCGTCCAGCGCCAGAATATCGCGGGCAGCGAACGCGGCGCGCCCATCGGCGATGGAAACCACGCCCTCCGACACTCCACCCAGATAGGCATCGAAGCCGTTGTCGGACGATCCGCCGCAGCCCGCGACCCCTAGCGCCAACGCGGCCGCCACGCAAAAACGGAATATCACCCCATTCAACAGTTTTCTTTGCCGGGATCGTGCACTAGCTTTGAGCGTCGCTCCTGGAGGAGAGCCCTTGGCATCTCGCATTTTTTCGCTGTTCCTCGTCGCTAGCCTGACGTGCTGGGAGTTCGCCGCCGCCGAGGCGAGGGCTCAAGGCTTGCCGCTTATCCGCGATTCCGAAATCGAAGATACCATCCGCTCCTGGGCCGATCCACTGTTCACGGCATCGCGCCTCGAACCGGGTGCCGTGCGTATCCTCATCGTCAACGACCCATCGCTCAACGCCTTCGTTGCCGGCGGCCAGAATCTGTTCCTCAACACCGGCCTGCTGATTGCCGCGGACACCCCGGGCCAGGTCATCGGCGTTCTCGCCCATGAGACCGGTCATATCTCCGGCGGACATCTGGCGCGCACCGCCGACGCCATGCGCGATGCCCAGACCACCGGCCTGTTCGCAACCCTGCTCGGCATCGGCCTTGTCGCCGTCGGCGCCGCCACCGGCGCCAATACGGGGGCTGCCGGCGGTGCCATGATCGCCAGCGGACAAACCACGGCGATGCGCACCTTTCTCGCCTACAGCCGGGCCCAGGAACGCTCCGCCGACCAGTCCGCGGTCAATTTGCTCGACCGCCAGCACATCTCCTCGCGCGGCATGCTCGATTTCCTCGACAAGCTCGCCGACCAGGAACTGCTCGCAGTCTCACGCCAGGACGCCTATGTGCGCAGCCACCCGTTGACACGCGACCGCATCGAGTTCATTGCCGAGCATGTCCGCAATTCGCCCTGGTCAAACGAAGCGGACAGCCCAGAAGATGTGATGCGTCACGAGCGCATGCGGGCCAAGCTCATCGGCTTCATCGAGCGGCCCAGGCGGGTCTTGCGGACCTTTTACCCGGAGACGGATACCAGCCTGCCCGCCCGCTATGCCCGCGCCATCGCGCATTTCCAACAACCGAACCTGCCGCTTGCCTTGACTGAGGTGGATGCGCTCATCGCCGAGTTACCGCAGGATCCCTATTTCCATGAGCTTAAGGGACAGATGCTGTACGAGAACGGCCGCGCGGCCGAGGCGATTCCGTCTTATGCCACCGCCGTGGCGCTACGACCAGAGGACCCCCTGCTGCTGACCGGATTGGGCCAGGCGCAATTGGACGGCGGTGGCGAGGCCGCACTTGCCGAGGCCATCGAGAATTTGGAAGCCGCCCGGCGCATCGATAGCGAGAATCCGAGAACCTGGTACTTGCTGTCGGTCGGGTATCATCGTGCCGGCGATCCCGGCGCAGCCTCCCTGGCATCGGGTGAAAAGTCTCTGCTCGTAGGCAATGCCGCAGATGCTCAGCTGCATGCCGGCAAGGCCGAGCGGGAATATGCAGAGGGCTCTCCAAGCTGGCTGCGCGCCCAGGATATCCGTCAGGAAGCCGCACAGCTCATTGCCATGCAGCAGCGTTGAGGCGGACACGCCTCACTTTCCCGTGCTCGGTGTCCGAAAAATTCGCTCAGTGTCTTGTTCGATGGCGGATTTCCGCCCATCTTACGTGCCGCGAGCGAGTGAACACATAAACAGAACGAGGCGACGCATGACCGGTTTCTCCCCTCTGCGCAGTTTGATCGCGGCGGGCTTGGCAGCCTGTATGATCTTGGTTCCTGGTCTGTCTGCAACGGCCCAGGAGGCCTTGACCGACGAACAGCGTGCTGCCGTCGAAGCACTGATAGAGCAGTACATCCAGGAGAACCCGGACCGTATTCTTGAGTCCGTGCGCGCCTTTCGCGAACGCGAAGAAGCGC
>CAZKTK010000043.1:0-12300 GCA_964555535.1 uncultured Rhodospirillaceae bacterium | reverse complement strand
TACTCGTTCACCATCGAAGGTGAGTTTGGGAGTCATCCGGGGAATGTCGGTTGAGTAATCCCCTGCTCCGAACGCCTAATGACCTCGACAATTTCAATGCTCACTGGAAGGCACTCCGGGTAGTCTGAGTCACAACTTTCCCTTGAATTTGCGGTCAAAGCGCAGAAGGTGCAACAAAACCAATATGCTGCGGCCTAGGGCGATCTAGTAAGTGGCTTGGATCGCACCACTACTCCTCGTCGTTCTCCATCGGCATATCCTCTGCCAGCAGGGCCGAAAAGTCGCTGATCTGGTCGCTGACGCTGTCGATGGCGGTGCGTTCCATGGTGTCGTAGCGCTTCAGAACCTCCTCGCCGAGCGCCGTGACGCGGGCGCCGCCGCCGCCCTGGCCGCCGGGGTTGGCTTCGACCACGGGGGAGCGGAAGCAGCGGTTCATGGTGTCGCAGAGCAGCCAGGCGCGGCGGTAGGACATGCCGAGCTCGCGCGCGGCGGCCGATATGGAGCCGGTCTCGCCGATGGCCTTGAGCAGGGCGACCTTGCCCGGTCCGACCGCGATCTCGGGGCCGAAGAGAAGCCGCAGGCGAAGCTTGCGCTGCCCGCCCATCGGTTACGGGACGAAAATGGGATGAATGACCGTGTCGCCGGGCACGATGCCGAGCTGTTCGGCCCGGCCGCCCTTGATCTCGACCACGGCGCGCGCGGGCCCGCCGGAGCTGATGGTCTCGAGCGACAGCGGTGTCGTCCAGCGGGCGATGCGGGTGATGGTGCCGTGTTCGTCGACGAACAGCATGTCGAGCGGGATCAGCGTGTTCTTCATCCACATGGCGATGGGCCCTGTGCGGCCGAAGTCGAACAGCATGCCGGCATTGTCGGCGAGCTCTTTGCGGAACATCAGTCCGCGCGCCATCTGGCGCTCGTTTTCCAGCACCTCGATCTCGAAATGGTGGCGGGTGCCTGCGCTCTCGATCCAGAGTTCGCCGCGGGGGAAGACCATGTCCTCGGCGGCGGCCGGCGGCGCCAGCAGGAGCAGCATGGCGACGAGGAGATGCCTCATGGGCGGTCTCCTTCGATTTCGCGGAAATCGAATATGGCGACGTCCTTCTCACCGGCCGCCGCCAGCCTTGTGCCGTCGGGCGACCAGGCTAGCGCCAGGGTGGCGGTGCCCGTGGCGTGGCGCACCAGTCGCTCGGCCCCGCCGTCGAGCTCGGCGAGCAGGACGCAGCCGTCGTCATAGGCGGTCGCGACAAGGCCATGGTTAGGATGGCAGGCAATGGCGTCGATATGGCGGCCGCTCATGGGCGTGAGCTGCGCCGGGGCGTGCCAGCCGCGCTTGCCGGGCTCGCCGTCGGGCCGCCAGCAGTAGAGCCCGTTTTCGCCGTCGCCCACCAGGGCGCTGCCGTCGCTGCTCCAGGAAAGGCGCCCGGCGCGGCCGATCAGGGTTGCCGGCTCGGGCTCGCCGTCGAGGGTCCAGCAGGCGGTGGTGGCGGCGTCGGTGCCGGCGGCGAGGCGCCTGCCGTTGCCCGACCAGGCGAGGGTGTGGACGGCGGCGCTTTCCAGGCGCTGTGGCGGGGCGTTGTCCCGGGGCTGCCAGAGCAGCAGCGAATCGCGGCAGCCGATGGCAACGGTTTGCGTCGTGGGCGACAGTGCCAGAGCCGCGGCCGGCGGGGTTTCCAGATGTGCGATCTCTCGCCCGGCGGCATCGAGCAGCCAGGCGCCGGCGGGTGTCGCCACGGCGAAGCGGCCGCCGCGGCCGTCGAGCGCCAGGGCGCCCTGGCCGTCGGCACGGGGCTCGTAAAGCTCGGCCGCGAAGCCGCCGCCGTCGATCATCACCGCGCGCCCGTCCGCACCGAGGCTCGCCACCTCGCCGCCGTCGCCCGCGGCCAGGGTGCGCACTGCACCGTCGTGGATGGCCTCGCCGATCATGCGGCGCGAGTCGTAGCAGTTTAGCATGACCAGGCGCACGCTGCCGTCGACGAAACCGAAAGCCGCATGCTCGCCGTCGCCGGTGAACGCGGTCGCGGTGGCGGCGCAGCCGATCTGCCAGCGGGTCAGGCCCACGCCCGGTGCGTTCGCCGCCTCCGGCCAGCCGAGTGCGAGTGCCGGAAGTGCCATCAGCACCCCCCCCGCCTGCCTATACCCAATCTTGCCCATTCGCATCATGGCGAACAGGGGAACAGACCCGGCCGCGCGACGCAAGTGCCCTTAGCGCGCGGCGGCGAGACGCGCCAGGCCGGCGTCGAGATCGGCGATGAGATCGTCCGCGTCCTCGAGCCCGGCATGGATGCGCAGGGCCGGGCCCTCGTCGGTCCAGTCGGTGGCCGTGCGGTGGCTGGCCGGGTTGGTGGGAATGATCAGGCTTTCATAACCGCCCCAGGAATAACCCATGGCGAACAGCTCCATACCGTCAAGCATGGCCGCCAGCGCCTCCCGCCGTGCCGGCTTCAGCACCAGGCCGAAGAGGCCGCTGGCGCCGCTGAAGTCGCGCTGCCAGAGCGCGTGTCCCGGATCATCGGGCAGGGCGGGATGCATGACCCGCGCGACCTCGGGCCGATTTTTCAGCCAGCTCGCCAGGGCCAGCCCGTTTTCCATGTGGCGTTGCAGGCGCACGCTCAGGGTCCGCATGCCGCGCTGGGCGAGATAGACATCGTCGGGGCCGGCCGAGGCGCCGAGGTCGAAGGCTGCGGCCCGAACCCTGCGATGCTCGGCCGCGGTGGTGGTGATAACGCCCAGCATGGCATCGGAATGGCCGCCGATATATTTCGTCGCCGCCTGGATAGAGACATCGGCGCCGAGGGCGAAGGGGTCGCAATAGAGCGGGCTTGCCCAGGTGTTATCGCACATGACGATGCAGCCCTTGGCGTGGGCGGCCTCGGCGATGGCGGGAAGGTCCTGCACTTCGAAGGTCTCGGAGCCCGGCGATTCGACGAAGACCAGCTTCGTTTCCGGGCGAATCAGCGCAGCGATGCCGGCACCGATCAGCGGGTCGTAATAGGTTGTCTCGACACCGAAGCGCGAGAGAAAGCCATCGCAGAACGCCCGCGTCGGCCCATAGGCCGTGTCCACCATCAACAGGTGATCGCCGCTTTTCACATAGGCGGTCAGCGCCGCCACCAGGGCGGCCTTGCCCGAGCCGAACAGCACGGCGCGGGCGCCGCCTTCGACGGCCGCCACTGTCTCCTCCAGCGCGAAATGGGTCGGCGTGCCGTAACGGCCGTAATAGGTCACCCCGGCATCGAAGCGCTTGCGCTGCGTCTCTTCCAATGCCGCGACGGTGGGATAGGTGATGGTCGAGGCGTGATAGACGGGCGGATTGACCACCCCGTGGTTCCCGTCAGGCGCACGCCCGGCGCCGATCAGAACCGTGTCCTGTTTCATGTCAGTCTTCTTCTTCGGCAATCTTCGCCTTGGTTGCCTGGATCACGGGCCAGAAATCGTAGCCCGCATAGACCTCGCTCTTGAAGGTGGTGTAGCTGCCGGATTCAAGCGCGCGGTTGACCTCGCGCACCTTGGCTGGCGGCACCATCAGGGTCACCACATGGCCGAAGCTCATGAGCTGATACCAGCTCTTCACTTCGACGCCCTCGGGCGGAAAATTCTCGAAGAAACCGTTCTTGCGCAGATTGGCGCCCATCTCATCCAGGGTAAGGTCCTGCGTATGCTTGAGAAAGATGTGCAGCATCACGCGTTCGCTGTCGGAAGAAATCGCTCCCGGATCTTGCGCGGCCATTATGTGTCTCCCTGGTCGATAGGTGTGTCTTCGCGCCCGCCCCATTCGGTCCACGAGCCGTCATAGACGGCAACATCGGTCTTGCCGATGAGATACAGGCCGAGGGCCAGGATGCAGGCGGTGACGCCGCTGCCGCAACTGGTGACGATGGGGCCATCGCGATCGATGCCGCTGCCGTCATAAAGCGCTTGCAGCTCGTCGGCAGATCTAATGGCCTTGGTCTCACGGTCGTAAAGCTCCGGGAATGGCAGGTTGAAGGAGCCTGGAATATGACCGCCGCGCAGGCCCGCGCGCGGCTCGGGCTCGGAACCGGCGAAACGTCCGGCGCTTCGTGCATCCAACACTTGTTCGCGCCGGCTTTTCACATTGCCAAGGATCTGGTCGACATCGCGCACCAGCAACCCGTTGCGCCGGGCGGTCAAGTGCCGCTCCTGCGGGAAGACTTTCTCGGCATCGGCGAGGCGCCCCTCGGCCAGCCACTTGGGCAAACCACCGTCGAGCACCGCCACGTCTTCGTGGCCGAACACGCGGAAGTTCCACCAAACCCGCGCCGCGCTGCCCATGCCGGTGGTGTCATAGACGACAACCCGCACGCCGTCGCCAAGGCCCAGCGCGCGCATGCGGCTGGCGAACTTGGCGGCATCCGGCAGCATGTGCGGCAGGTCCGATGATGTGTCGGCGATCTCGTCGATATCGAAGAATACGGCACCGGGGATGTGCTGCGCATCATACTCGGCGCGCGGGTTGCGCTCGAGCTGCGGCATGTGCCACGAGCCATCCACCACGCGCACATCCGGCGCCTCGAGATGCGCCGCCAGCCATTCGGTCGAGACAAGCGCGTCGGGGTTGGCGTAGGTCATGGCAGTATCCTTGTTGTTATTCGTCGACCAGCAGCACATTGATGCGGCGGTTGTGGCGGCCCTTGTTTTCGATCTTGCCGATGCGCACTTGGCCGATCTCGCCTGTGCGCGCGACGTGGGTGCCGCCGCAGGCCTGCAGGTCGATGCCGGCGACCTCGATCAGGCGAACCTGACCGGCGCCGCGCGGTGGGGCCACCGACATGGTCTTGACCAGGTCCGGGTTGGCGTCGAGTTCGGCATCGCTGATCCAGCGGGCGTTGACGGGATGGTCTTCCGCGATAAGCCGGTTAAGCGCTTCGCCGAGCGCCTCCTTGTCGAGAGCGGTATCGGGAAGGTCGAAGTCGAAACGGCTCTTCTGCAAGCCGACGCTGCCCCCGGTGACCGCGCCGTCCACCAGGGACGATAACAGGTGCAACGCGCTATGCGCGCGCATCAGGCGGTGTCGGCGCGGCCAGTCGATGCTTGCCGTGACGCTATCGCCAATGGCCGGCCGCACCGCGGCTTCAGCGGGAACATGGAGAATGTCGTCGCCGTCCTTCACCGTATCGACGATCTCGATGCGGCTGCCGTCCGCGCCGTCCAACCAGCCGGTGTCACCGGGCTGGCCGCCGCCGCGGGCATAGAAGACGGTACGGTCGAGGCGAATGCCGCGCTCGTCGGTGCCGATCACGCGGGCTTGGCTGCTTTGCGCATAGGCATCGTCACGGAAGAGCAGCTCGGTCATGGAGCTATTCCATCCAGTCGGGGACAGGCAGGTCCTTCGAGCGCAGGAAGTCCGGGTTGAAGAGTTTGCTGGCGTAACGGTCGCCGTAATCGCAGAGTACGGTGACGATGGTGTGCCCCGGCCCCATGGCCTTTGCCATCTTGATTGCGCCGGCGATATTGATACCCGTGGAGCCGCCAAGCACCAGGCCTTCGCCCTTGATCATGGCGAATATCTCGGTCAGCGCCTCGGTATCGGTAACCTGCTGGGCATCATCGATGGGCGCGCCTTCCAAATTGGCGGTGATGCGGCCCTGGCCGATCCCCTCGGTCACGGATTCTCCTTCGATGACAGGGCCACCGGGCTTGTAAAGCTCGTAGATCTTGGCGCCGAGCGGGTCCGAGGCCCAAACCTGGATATCCCGGTTGCGCTCCTTCAAGGCGATAGCGGTGCCGGCAAGTGTTCCGCCGGTGCCGACGGCACAGGTGAAGCCGTCGATCTTGCCGTCGGTCTGGCGCCAGATCTCCGGGCCCGTGCCTTCGATGTGGGCCTGGCGGTTCGCCACATTGTCGAACTGGTTGGCCCAGATGGCACCGGTTGGCTCCTCTGCCGCTATCTCATCGGCCAGGCGGCCGGAATATTTGACGTAGTTGTTGGGGTCGGCATACGGAACCGCAGGGACCAGGCGAAGATCGGCGCCGCAAATGCGCAGCATGTCCTTCTTCTCCTGGCTCTGGGTTTCGGGCATGACGATGACAGAGCGGTAGCCAAGGGCATTTCCGACCAGCGCCAGGCCGATGCCGGTATTGCCGGCGGTGCCCTCGACGATCACACCGCCTGGCTTCAGCACACCGCGCTTTTCCGCATCGCGCACGATGAACAGGGCTGCGCGATCCTTCACCGACTGGCCGGGATTGAGGAACTCGCATTTGCCGTAGATCTCGCAACCGGTCAGCTCCGAGGCGCGCTTGAGGCGGAGCATCGGAGTATTGCCGACGAGATCGGTGAAGCCTGACTTGATGTCCATGAAAGTCTCCCGGAAGAACTCAGGCCGCTTGCGGGCCACGGCGTACGAAGCCGCGCTGGGGATCGTAGCCATAAATGGCGCCGACCAGGAACGCGACGGTGCAACCGCAGACCACCAGAGCGCCAAGCCCGTAGAACTGACCTTCGCCCGCATAGCGCACCAGCTGCACGCCGTAGGTGAAGGGATTGAATTGCGCCACCCACCAAACCACGTCGGCGCCGTTCTCCAGCAATCGCCAGAGCGGGAACAGGGCGGGCGAGATGAAGAACATCGGGAAGATGACGAAGTTCATGGTGCCGGCGAAATTCTCGAGCTGCTTGATGTGAACGGAAAGCAGCAGTCCGAGCGCGCCCAGCATCATGCCCGTGAGGATCAATGCCGGCAGGGCATAGAGCCATCCCATCGGGTCGACAAAGGCCACCTGCAGGCCGGTGAAGATGTCGAACGGCAGGCAGATCAGCAGGAAGGCATAGGCCTGGATCACCGACAGGAAGGTGCCGGAGAGCAGCTTGGCCGTGAGCAGGTACCAACGAGGCAGGGGCGCCGTGAGCAGAAGGCGCATCATGCCCATCTCGCGGTCGTAGACCATCGACAGCGACGACTGCATGCCGCTGAACAGCAGCACCATGCAAGCGAGTCCGGGCAGAATGTAATATTCGTAAACGACGTTCTGCTGCGGGTAGGGATCGCCCGCATCGATGCCGAAGGTGTTGCGGAAACCCAGCGCGAAGACGAAGAGCCAAAGCGCCGGGCGGACGAAGGCCGAGAACAGCCTGCCCTTCTGCTGCAAAAACTTGATCACCTCGCGCCGGCTCAAGGCGACGAGTGCTGTGACCGCATGGTCGGCTCGCATCGTGACGCTATCCTCTCCCCGAAGTGCCGTTTGCTCTTTGTTATGTGTGTCTAGCCTGCGCTGGGCTTGGCGTCAAAATTCGCACTCGGATTCGCGGTCGCCTTGTCCCAGCGTATCGAGATCGTTGGTGCGGTGCTTGAAGCCCTCGACCGGCGCGCGCGCGCTGACCCAGTCCTGGGTTGCCAGCATGATGGGTTGGCGCAACTGGTTGTTCCAGGCCCGAAAGCTCATGCCCGGCCCCTTGGAGCCGTCGACGCGCATCTGCTCGCCGCCAAAGTAGTCGCGAATGTCAGCGACATCGCGGGATTTCGTGCGCGCAACGGCCTCGCCAATCGCCTTCATGGCGACCCAGGCGCCCCAGTCCGCCTCGCCCATGCGGCGGGCGTGCAGGCGCTCGAAGCGGCCATGCACCTGGGGCGCGCCATGTCGGGTATACGACCAGTGCCAGACGCGCGGCATCAATCCCGAAGCCCCGACCACGGGTGCGGGGCGCTGCGTCCGGTAGGGCGCGCCAAGCGCGAATTCACCGTGAATATCGGCGACGAATACCGCGTCGTAGTCCGCTGACCCAGTGAGGAAATCGAGATCGTTGAGCTCCCGCGCCCGCGGGTCGTTGCCGAGAACGAAGTCTCGGACCTCGGTGATCTCAAGACCAAACAACAGTGCGGAACGTGTGAACGCTGCCACGGTTTCGGCATCGCGCGGGTAGGGGCCCTGGAGGACCAGGATCTCCTGCCATTTGCGCTCTTTGAGGTGCTGGGCCAGCGCATCGGCGAGCATGGCCTCACTGGCGGCAATGTGGAAAAGGTTTGCCTGGCAAGCCTTCCCCCGCAGCGTATCGCCGCGGGCTGTCGCGTTAAGAAGGAGGACATCCTCGCCGGCCAGGGTAGCCGCGACGTTCGCCACCACGGCCGATGGCGCGTCGAGCACGAACACCGTGGTGCCGGCTTGGCGCATGCGCGCGATCTCCGCCAGCATGGCGTCCGTGTTGGCGACGCGGACGTGATCCATGGCAAAGACGGTCTTGGCGACCCGCTTGAGACGTTCCAGGTCCGCCATCCCCAGTTCCGCACCGGCCAGGCCGCGGCGGTCGACGATCGCCGTCGACGAGCGAATGTCGACGGGATGGATGCCCCATTCGTCGTAGCGGGCATCCTCGGCCATATCGAGATAACCGATGGTCATGGTCGGTGTGTCGTCGTCCTGGGCCAGCACCATGGGCGCGGCCAGCAGCATCACGACAAGGCTGAGAAATCTACGCATCAGTCGTCGATACGCACAGTATGGGGGGTGCGGCCCACCGAGATGGCGTTGATGGCGCGGTTCTTTCCGGTGTCGATGATCGTGATATCGTCGCTGGTGCCGTTGGTGACCACCAGCAGGCTTTCATCGCGATTGAGCGCCGCGCCCCAGACCCGGTCGCCGGCCAGGATGTATTCCTCGACCTCGCGACTGGCCACGTCGACCACCGCGACATGGCGCGCGCGGCCGAGGGTGATATAGGCGGTCTTGCCGTCGCCGGTCATGGCGAAGTCGACCGGATTGATGTCCTCCTGGCGCATGCCGCGCTTCTCGAAGTAGACATCGCCGAGGGGCGCGAAGGTCTGTGCATCGAGGATGCTGACCGAGCCGCCAAGCTCGTTGGTGACCCAGTACTCCTTGTCGTCGGGCGTCACGACACCGCGCCGTGGCCGGTTGCCGACCAGCACTTCGTCGACGATCTCGCCCTCCCAGGGGTCGATGATGAGGATGGAATTGGTCGCTTCCGAGGTGACGAACACGACCTTGCCGTCATGACGGAAGGTGATGCCCTCGGGCTCGACGCCGACATCTTCGATGACGCGAAGCTGCTTGCCGCTGGCAACGTCGGTAACCGTGACCTCGTTGTCGTCCTCGTTGGCGACGACGATGATCTCGCCCGACGGGTCGAGCTGGAATATCTCGGGATCCTCGCCCGCCTCGACGGTGCCGGTGACCTCGAGCGTGGCAATGTCGATTACCTCGATGCGGTCGTCGCCGCTGGTGGCGACATAAAGGAGGTTGCGGTCAGGGCTGAACCGCATGTCGCGCGGCCGATCGCCGGTCACGATGGTCTTGACGACCTCGAAACTGCTGCCGTCGATGACGGAGACGGTGTCATCCGATTCATTGCTGACAAAGATGTATCCGGTCCCGGCGGCCATCGCCGCGGTCGTCCCGGCCAGCCATGTGGCAAGCCAAGCAATTGCTAGCTTAGATGAAGTTCGCAACGTCTCTCTCTCCTGCTTCAACGAACGGCGTCAGCCGTCTTCATCGCCGGTCAACGCCACGAAGGCGTCGTGCAAATCGGCTTTTCCGGTTTCTTCGATCAGATCCTGGGAGCTGCCGCTGGTCAGCACGCTGCCGCGGTACAGCACGATGACGCGGTCCGCCTTCTCGGCTTCGTCGACCAGATGGGTCGCCCAGAGGATGGCCATCTTGCGCTCCCGCCTGAGCTCCAAGACATAGGCCAACAAGTCGCGGCGGCTGCCAGGATCGAGGCCGACCGTCGGCTCGTCCATGAGCAGCACTTTCGGCCGGTGCAGCAGCGCCCGAGCCAGCTCGACCCGGCGGCGCTGGCCGCCGGAAAGCGCGCGCGACTTGTCGTTGGCACGGTCGGCAAGGTTGAGCTTCTCGAGCTCGTAGGTGACCCGCCGGCGACCTTCGGCACCGCCGATGCCGTGCAGACTGGCGTGAAAGCGCAGGTTCTCCGCAACCGACAGGTCGAGGTCAAGCGTGGGCTGCTGGAAGACGACACCGATGCCGGAGAGCGCGGGAACCGCGTTGTGGCTGATATTGGCGCCGTCGACCTCGATGGCACCGCCGTCCGCCACGAACAGGCCGGTCAAAAGCTGAAAAAGCGTGGTCTTGCCTGCGCCGTTGGGCCCCAACAGGGCGGCAAACTCTCCCTCGGCGAGGGAAATGTTGGCACCGTTCAGGGCCTTGCGCGGGCCATAGCTTTTTTGCACGTCGCGGGCATTCAGAGCCCACCGCGTCTCCGTCTCCGTGGAAACTTCGTTCACCTCGAGCCTCCTGCCGCCTGCCGATCGTCTGATTCTTTTTCTGCCGGCGTTTCCGAAACTGTGTTCAATCCCTGCAGGAGCACGCGATTTCCGGACAGCAGCTCCTGACGATAGCTTTCGATGCGCGGATCCTCGACATCGCGCGGCCTCTCGATGGGCACGGACTGGTCGAGGATCACGCGTGAGGGTGCGCCTGAGAGGAACAGGATCCGGTCGCCGAGATAGATCGCTTCGCGCAAATCATGGGTGACGAACAGCACCGTGGTCGGCCGCGCCCGCCACAGCTGCAGCAGGATGCTCCGCAGATGATCGGCGATGGGTCCGTCGAGCGAAATGAAGGGCTCGTCGAGCAACAGAAGCTCGGGCTCGGTGACGAAGGCGCGCGCCAGCGCCACGCGGCGCTGCATGCCGCCAGACAACCTGTTGGGATATTCATCCAGGCGATCGCCGAGCTTCATTTCCTCGAGAATGGCTTCGGCTCGTCCGCTGCCGGCCTCCTCGGGCGGCAGCACCAAGCTCACATTCTCGCGCACGGTCGCCCAGGGCAGCAGACGGGGCGTCTGGAACATGTAGCTGATGCGGGCGTCCTTGGTGTGGGCATGGTCGCCGAAGCGGATGGTGGCATCGGCCGCGTGATCAAGGCCGGTGACGACGTTGAGCATGGTGGTCTTGCCACAGCCCGAGGGGCCGACGATGCAGACGAACTCACCCGCCGCGGCGGTGAAGTCCATATCCTCGATGGCGAGCCTTTCGGGCTCGTCCGCCATGGTGGGATACGCCTTGCGGTCGATGCGAACCGACAGCTCCGAGCCTGCTGCGGTCATTTCCGCCACCGGGTCATGCGCCGCTCCAGCGGCTCGACGATGGCCATCTCCACCAGCAGCATCACCACCACGAAGGCGAGGGTGTAGGCAAGCAGGCCGGCAATGTCGAACATGGTGAAGAAGTTGGCCATCTGGAAGCCGATACCGTTCGAGCCGCCCAGCAGCTCGACCACCAGCACGATCTTCCAGATCAGGGCCACGCCGGAGCGCCCGGCAGCCATCAGATAGGGATAGAGCTGGGGCAGGAAGAAGCGGAAGAAGGTGCGCTGCCGGCTTACGCGGAAGATCTCCGCCACTTGCAGCAGGTCGCGATCGATGGCGCGCGCGCCCTCGCGCACCGTCACCACGACGTTGGGCATTTTGTTGAGGGCAACCGCAACGATGAAGGAGATCTCATTGATGCCGAACCAGATCAAGCAAAGGATGATCGTGACCAGCGCCGGAATGTTGAGAAAGATGATCAACCAGCCGTCAAACAGATAATCGAGGCGCCGGTTGAAGCCCATGGCGATGCCGACGGCCGTGCCGAGCACCATGGCCAAAAGAAATGCTGCCAGCACGCGGAACAAGGTGATGCCGAGGTCGCTGAGAAGCGACCCTTCGGTCATCTCCACCCAGAACGTAGTCGCCACTTCCCAAAGGTCGGGCAGCGTGCGCGATTGCAGCAGTAGTGCTGCTACTTCCCAGATCACCAGCAGCGACACAATGGAGATCAGTCGCAGCTGTGCGGGGCTCGGCCCGCGGGATATGGCGGCGGCTTGGCTCACGGCGTCCCCTGCCAAACAGTGCCGGGGGCGAGCTCGGTGCTACGGCCCACCAGCTCGCGTCCGCCGAGCTCGGCGACAATGGCGAAAGCAGCGGCGATGGCGCCGCTTTGCATGGCGGCGGTGGTTTGCGGCACGCCGTCGCGATAGCCCTGGCGCAGCGAGTCCAATACCGCGTCGTTCTCGGCGCGGGTCATTGGCCGCAGGCGCTCCCACTCGTCGTCGGAGTCGACCAGGATCTTGCGCGCTGCCGCCGAGGCCGCGAGGAAGCCCTGCAAGGCATCCGGGTTCTCGGCCGCCCAGGATTCCCGGAAAACATACCCGATCAACGGCAGCCGACCTTCGACGCCAAGCGCCGGCAATATGTCCTGCACTCGCAGCAGCTCGACGCTGTCGCCCGCGCGCAGGCGAGCGGTGTAGTTCCAGAAGTTGAGCACGCCGTCGAACTCGCCTTGCAGGAACTTTTCCTGCAACAGAGGCGGTGCGCCATGTATGGCCTTG
>CAZKTK010000042.1:0-12440 GCA_964555535.1 uncultured Rhodospirillaceae bacterium | reverse complement strand
CACTCGTCGGGATGGATGACGAGCATGTTCTCGCCCTCGTAGAAGCAGTCGACCGGACATACCTCGACACAATCCATGTACTTGCACTTGATACAGCCTTCGATGACGACGTAGGTCATGCTCTCGCTTCCTCTCCTCTGCTCGTAAGGCCTAGCTCAGGCCCAGGCGGTCCAGCACGCGTTTTCGCGCCTCGCCGCGTTCCCTGTCAGTGACATAGATCAGTCCGGCGACCCGGCGCAATAGGTTGTCTTCATAGTCGTGCAGAACGCCGTCCGCATAGGCCACTTCCCACAGCATTTCAATGAGCTCTACGCGCTCCTCGTGGCTGAAGTGGGTCTTGGCAGCGCTGGTGAAGCGGAAAACGCCCTGGGCTTCGGCGGTGCGGGCTTCGGCATCGGCGATGAGCGCTTCGGTGTCCGCCTCGTCGAGCTGGAAGCGCTGGCGCAGGACCGCGGCGACGGTTGTGCGCTCGTCGTCGTCGAAGCTGCCGTCCATGACCGCCGTCTCGACCAGGAGTGCTGCCGCGGCGAAGCGCTTGTCGGCCTCGTCGTGATCGACCGCGTCGGCCGCTGCCTCGGCGCTGCCGAAGAGCGAGCGCAGGCGCGCGGCAAGGCCGCTCACGGCAGCAGCACCGTCGATCCGGTGGTCTTGCGGTCGGCCAGGTCGCGGTGGGCCTGGGCCGCGTCCTTGAGGGGGTAGCGGTTATGGATCTCGATCTTGACCTTGCCGTTGGCGACCACGTCGAAGAGCGCGTTGGCGCTGGCCACGAGATCCTCGCGCGCGGCGGTATAGGTCATGAGCGTCGGGCGGGTGAGGAAGAGTGAGCCCTTGGCGGCGAGCATGCCGGGATTGAATTCGCTGACCGCGCCCGAGGACTGGCCGAAGCTCGCCAGCAGGCCGAGAGGCTTCAGGCAGTCGAGGGATTTCTCGAAGGTGTCCTTGCCGACCGAATCATAGACCACGGGCACGCCGGCGCCGTCGGTGATCTCCTTCACCCGGGCAACGAAGTCCTCGCGCGTATAGACGATCGGATGGTCGCAGCCATGGGCGCGGGCGAGCTCGGCCTTTTCGTCGGAGCCCACCGTGCCGATCACCGTGGCGCCGAGCGCCTTGGCCCACTGGCAGGCGATGAGCCCGACACCGCCGGCCGCGGCGTGGAAGAGGATGGTGTCGCCCGGTTTCACGGTGTAGGTGCGGCGGATGAGATATTCGACGGTCATGCCCTTGAGCATCATCGCCGCGGCGGTCTCGTCGTCGACGCCCTCGGGGATCTTGACGACGCGATCCGCCGGCATCAGGCGAACTTCCGCATAGGCGCCCATGGGCGGGGCGGCGTAGGCCACGCGATCGCCGACGGCAAGATCGTCGACGCCATCGCCCACGGCCTCGATACGCCCGGCGCCTTCGAGGCCGACCGTGAAGGGGCCGTCGCCAACGGGGTAGAGACCGCTGCGCTGGTAGATGTCGATGTAGTTGAGGCCGACGGCGCTGTGGGCGATGCGGACTTCACCCGGGCCGGGATCGCCGACCGTGACCTCTTCCCAGGTGAAGACTTCCGGTCCGCCGGTCTCGTAGGCACGAATGGCGTGGCTGGTCATGATGCGCGATCCCTCTTCGTTCAGTTGCCGAGGCACTCTAGATCACCGGACGCTTCGTGGGTCAACAAAAGCTGTTTGGTGGTGACGCCGGCGCCGGCGCTGTAGCCGCCGAGGCCCGCCGCTGCAACGACCCGATGGCAGGGCACGATAATGGGGATGGGGTTGGCACCACAGCCTCGCGCGACGGCTCTGGGGCCGCTGCCGATCGTTCGGGCGAGGTCTCCGTAGGTGGCGGTGTGGCCATGGGGAATGGCGAGCATGGCGTTGCGCAGGCGTGCCTGAAATGGCTTTGCCGCCGGTGCCAGAGGGAGGCTGAAAGTCTTGAGTCGGCTATCGAAATAGGCGTTCAGCTGATCGATGGCTGCGGCCAGAAGCGGCGAGTGCCGGCGAGTGTTGGTATCGAACGATCGTTCGGGCGCAAGCTAGGCAACGCTGGGCAGAGCGTTGGCATCCGCCGTAAGGTGCAAGAGGCCCGCGGGGCTGTCGATGACGGCACTGTCCATCACTGTCCAAGCGCATCGTCGGATGGGGCGCGTCCGGCGAGCGTGGCGGTCAGCGCGGTGGCCTCGGTGATGGGCAGGGAGCAGCTCTGTCCATGGCAGACATAGGCCGTTGCCCGACCGTCCACTTGGCCTTTGCCCGCAGCCGGATGATCGGTCGGGAAGTCGTGGCCGGGTGCGACCACTGCGATGGTCGAGGCGGCATTGCCATGGTGTTTCAAGACATCGAGAAAGGCTTTGATTTCTGCGGTGTTCCGGTTGCCGACAAGAACGATCTGGGTGGCCGCTTGCAGCAACTCTATGCTGTTCACATAGCTTGGAACCGCCAGTGCATTGCTGTCCAACTGACCGGCAAATGCCCCGACCAGTTGTTCGGCCCGGTCTCGAAGCACGGCGTCGCCGCGGAGCAGAGTGAGGCGCGCGGAGGCCTCCAGTGCGACGGCGTTACCGGCCGGCAGGGCCCTGTCCAAAATGGATTTCGGGCGGGCGATGAGGGCGGGGGCGTCGTCGGCCGTGGTGTAGTAGCCGTGCGCCGTCTCATCCCAGTAATGGGCGTCGAGTTCCGCCAGCCAGGCGCGGGCGTGGTCGAGGGTGTCGTCGCCGGCACCGGCCTCGTAGAGCGCGACCGCGGCGCGGGCCATATTGGCGTAGTCGTCGAGCATGGCTGCATGGCGTGCGCGCCCGAGGCGATAGCTGTGCATGAGACGGCCGTCGACGATGAGCGCGTTGCGGATGAAATCATACGCCTCGCGCGCTGCGGCGATCCAGTCCGGGCGGTCGAAGACGAAACCGGCTTTGGCGAGCGCGGCGATCATGAGGCCGTTCCAATCGGTCAGCACCTTGTCGTCCCAAGCCGGGCGTGGGCGGCTGTCGCGGCGTGTCAGAAGTCGCTCACGCAGGGCCGGGAGCTTGGCCTCTTCTTCGTCGGCCAGGACGGGCACGCGCAAACGGTTGAGCACGTTCGTGCCTTCCCAGTTGCCGTCTGCCGACACGTCATAGGCCTTCTTGAAGATATGAGCATCGGGCCCGAGCGCTTCCTCGATCTCCGTTTCCGACCAGACGTAGAACTTTCCTTCGACGCCCTCGCTGTCGGCATCGAGGCTGGCGGCGAAAGCGCCCCCTTCGGCGCGCATCTCGCGCATTACCCAATCGACGGTTTCGCGCACGCGCTCGGCAAACAGCGCCTTGCCGGTGCTTTGCCAGACAAGGGTCAGCAGCCCGATGAGCTGGGCATTGTCGTAGAGCATCTTTTCGAAATGGGGCACCAGCCACAACGGGTCGGTGGAGTAACGTGCAAAACCGCCGCCGAGATGGTCGTAAATGCCGCCCTGGCAGATTCGTTCGCAGGTCACGATGATGGCGCGGAGCGCCGTGTTGTCGCCGTTGCGCAGGCCGGCCCGCCAGATCATTTCGAAGAGCGCGCATTGGGGAAATTTCGGTGCACTGCGCAGGCCGCCCAGGCTGGGGTCGAGCTGCGCGAGGGCCTGGGCGGCGGCCTCGTCGAGGGCGGCGAGGCCGGGCTTGGATCCCGGGTTGCCGCGCTCAAGGCGGGCAAGGCCATCGCGCAGGCTGGCGACGTTGCCGCGAATACGGTGAGGGTCGGCGCGATAGGCTTCTTCCAGCGCATTGAGGACATGGGGCAGGCCCGGGCGGTCGTAACGGGGCGTCGGCGGGAAATAGGTGCCGCCCCAGAACGGTTCGCCATCGGGTGTGAGGAACATGGTCAGGGGCCAGCCGCCGTGTTCGCCGAGCAGGGCCAGGGCGGTCTGGTAGATGTTGTCGATATCGGGGCGTTCCTCCCGATCGACCTTCACGTTAACGAAGAGTCGGTTCATGAGGGCGGCGATGTCTTCGTCCTCGAAGCACTCATGGGCCATGACATGGCACCAATGGCAGGCGGCATAACCGACAGAGAGCAGGATCGGCTTGTTTTCCTCGCGCGCGCGTGCCAGGGCCTCTTCGCCCCAGGGCATCCAATGGACGGGATTGTCCTTGTGCTGCAGCAAATAGGGACTGGTTTCCGCAGCCAGCAAATTGGCGGACATGGATCCTCGATTCTCGCGCCGCCGCAGCCGTTGGCGGCTTTGTATTGATGTTTGCGGCAGGATGAGGCGTCATGGCGCCGCGGCTGCGGGGTCACTCTACAAACCCGCGACAGAGAAAGGAATGCCATGGTCGAGTCGGACCCCAAGCCGAGCGGGTATTTTCGCGCTCACGTTTTCTGCTGCACCAACCAGCGCGACGCCTCCGACCCGCGCGGCTGCTGCCACGACCGGGGCGGGACCATGCTGCGCAACTATATGAAGGCAAAGGCGAAAAAGATGGGTATCGAGGGCATCCGCATCAACAATGCCGGGTGCCTGGATCGTTGTGAGGAGGGGCCGACCATGGTGGTCTATCCGGACGGGGCCTGGTATCGCTGCGAGACACGCGAGGACGTGGACGAGGTGCTGCAGTCGCACCTCGTGGATGGTGTTCCGGTTGCGCGTTTGCTGCTTCCCGATCGCGAGACGTGACAGCCTCTGATCCAGACACCATAATCGCGCTGTCGACGGCGCATGGGCGTGCCGGGGTTGCGGTAGTCCGCGCCTCCGGCTCCGCTGCGGGGCGAATTCTGCGGGACATGGCCGGCGCTGTTCCGCCCGCGCGCAAGGCGCGGCTCGTCACCCTTTGCCGGCCCGGCAGCGATGACGCCATAGACCGGGCGCTGGTGCTGTGGTTTCCGGCGCCGGAGAGCTTCACCGGCGAGGACATGGCGGAATTGCAGGTGCATGGCGGCGAGGCCGTGGTCGGTGCCTGCCTCGAGGCGGCGCTGAGCCTCGACGGCGTGCGCCTGGCGGAGGCCGGGGAGTTCAGCCGCCGCGCCTTCATCAACGGTAAGATGGACCTGACCGAGGCCGAGGGCCTGGCCGACCTGATCGCGGCCGAGACCGAGGCGCAGCGGCGCCAGGCCCTGCGTCAGCTCGATGGCGCCCTCGGCGAGCGTTACGGCGCCTGGCGCGACCGCTTGGTCGGGGCGCTGTCCCATGTGGAGGCGGCGCTTGATTTTGCCGACGAGGAGCTGCCCGAGGACCTGATCGCCCGCGCCGCAGCGGTGGTGGAAGCTGTGCTGGCCGAGCTCCGGGAGCATCTCGATGACGGGCGCCGGGGCGAGCGCTTGCGGAGCGGCATGTCGGTCGCCGTGGTGGGGCTCCCGAATGCCGGAAAATCCAGCATTATCAATCAGTTAACCAATCGCGACGTGGCCATCGTCAGCCCGCTGGCGGGCACCACGCGCGATGTGGTCGAGGCTCATCTCGACCTCGGCGGGGTGCCTGTGGTGGTGGCCGATACGGCGGGCTTGCGCGAAGGCGGCGACGCCATCGAGGCGGAAGGGGTGCGCCGCGCCCGCGCCCGGGCCGAGGCGGCGGACTTCGTGCTGGCGGTCTTCGATGCGACCCGGCCGCCTGAGCCGAACGACGAGATCGTGTCCCTATGCGAGGGGGCCGGTGTCGTCGTGCTCAACAAGTCGGACCTGGTGTCCCGGCCGTTGCCCAAGGCTGTGGCAGGGCGGCGGGCGATAGCGACGTCGTGCCTGACCGGAGCGGGGATCGACGACCTGGTCGGCGCCATCGCCGGAAACGTCGAGGCGATCGGGGGAGAGGGGGCGCCGCTGACCCGCGCCCGGCACCGGGAGGCCCTGACCGCCTGTTCGGCGAGCCTGGCGCGTTTCGGCGAGGCAACCGCACCGGAGCTCGCGGCGGAGGACTTGCGCCAGGCGGTGCGCAACCTCGGGCGTATTACCGGGCGAGTCGATGTGGAGGACATACTCGATGCAATCTTCGCCGAGTTCTGCATCGGCAAGTGATTGTTTCACGTGAAACATTGTCGATGGACCCGCACGAAGCGCCATTTGACGATGGTGAGCGAAAAGCATATGTGTCAGCGCTGTCAAGGGCGCGAAGCGCCGGCCTTCGGCCGGTGAAACCCTTGACAGCGCTGACACATATGCCAACTGGCAACCATCGCCAAATGGCGCGGGATGCCTCAGCGCCGACGAATATTGACTAGGGTTCTCAACGAAGTTCACCCATGCGAGACGCGGATGTCATTGTCGTAGGGGGCGGCCACGCCGGCTGTGAGGCGGCGTCGGCATCGGCTCGCCTTGGTGCCCGTACCCTGCTGATCACCCACGAACTCGCCACCATCGGCGCCATGTCGTGCAATCCGGCCATCGGCGGCATCGGCAAGGGCACGCTGGTGCGAGAGGTCGATGCCCTTGGTGGCATCATGGGCATCGCGGCCGACCGTGCCGGCATCCAGTTTCGTGTGCTGAACGCCCGCAAAGGCCCGGCTGTGCATGGCCCGAGGGCACAGATCGACCGGGATCGGTATCGTCGTTGCAGTCGCGAGGCTCTCGATGCTCAGCCAGGCCTGACCCTGATGGCCGGGGCGGTCGAGGATCTGGTCATCGACGACGGTGGCCGCGTGGCCGGGGTGACCATCGGCGGCGGTGAGCGGGTGACCGCAGGCGCGGTGGTGATCACCACGGGTACGTTCCTGCGCGGCATGATTCATATCGGAGATCGCCAAATTCCAGCAGGGCGGGTCGGGGAAAGCCCGGCAATTGGCCTATCCCGAACGTTCGAGAGGCTGGATTTCCGCCTTGGCCGCCTCAAGACGGGAACGCCGCCCCGGCTGGCTCGCGAGAGTATCGCCTGGGATCGCCTGGAAGTTCAGCCGGGCGACGACAGTCCGCGTCCGTTCTCCTTCCTGGGCGGCAAAGTGGGGGTAGAGCAGGTGGTTTGCCACATCACCGGCACGACCCCGGCCACGCATCGGATCATTCAAGACAATCTCGACCGCTCGCCCGTCTATAGCGGCGCCTTCCAGGGGCCGGGTCCGCGCTATTGCCCGTCCATCGAGGACAAGGTGGTGCGTTTTGCCGACCGCGACCGGCACCAGATCTTTCTCGAGCCCGAAGGCATCGACAGCGACCTGATCTATCCCAACGGTATCTCGACGGCCCTGCCGGAGGAGGTGCAAGAGGCGTTGATCCATAGCATTCCCGGGCTGGAAATGGCAGAAATCCGCCAGCCGGGCTATGCCATCGAGTATGATTTCATCGATCCGCGCGAGCTCTCGGCGAGCCTCGAGACCCGGCGCATGCCCGGCCTTTTCCTCGCCGGGCAGATCAACGGTACCACCGGCTACGAAGAGGCGGCAGGGCAGGGGCTGATTGCCGGCCTCAATGCTGCGCTTGATGTCACTGGCCGGCCCGCATTCGTCCTCGACCGCGCCGAGGCGCTCATCGGGGTGATGATCGACGATCTGGTGACCCTCGGCGCCAGCGAGCCCTATCGCATGTTCACGTCCCGCGCCGAATATCGCCTCAGCCTGCGCCCGGACAATGCGGATCTGCGCCTGACCGGGCGGGCCGCGGCAATCGGCGGTATCGACACCGGCCGCCAGCAGCGCTTCGAAGCGAAGGCCAAGGCAATCGAGGCGGGGAAGGCACAGCTCTCGGCGCTTGCCCTGACCCCCGGCGAGGCCGCGGATCACGGTTTGCGCCTGCGCCAGGACGGCCAGCGCCGCGACGGCATGGCATTGCTCGCCTACCAAGACGTGGATCTGCCACGATTGGCGGCAATCTGGCCGGAGCTCGGCGATATCCCTGCCGAGGCGGCAGCACAGATCGAAATCGATGCGCACTATGCCGCCTATCTGGCACGACAGGCACGGGAAATCGCCGATTTCCGACGCGATGCGGCTCTGGCGATTCCCGGTGATCTCGATATCGACGCCATCGGCGGCCTGTCGGCGGAAGCGCGCCAAGCTCTGGCCGAAGCGCGCCCGGGGACCCTGGCGGCCGCCGCGCGCCTTCCGGGCCTGACCCCCGCCGCTTTGACCGCTCTCCTTGTCCATATCCGCGGGCTCGCCGATGCCGCCTGAGATGTCGGCGGCGGATTTTGCCGCGGAAACCGGTGTTTCACGTGAAACATTGGCGCGCTTCGAGGCCTATCTCGCGCTGCTCCGCCATTGGCAAGAGCGTATCAACCTGGTCGCAGCCTCGACCCTGGCCGATCCCTGGCGGCGCCACATGCTGGACAGCGCCCAGCTGCTGCCCCTTTTGCCGAAGACCACGCGCCGGATTGCCGACCTCGGTGCCGGGGCGGGTTTTCCCGGCCTGCCTCTTGCGATCCTGGCGCCTGAGCCGGTGGAGGTGCTGTTGCTCGAGAGCGATTCGCGCAAGGCAGCCTTCCTCGCGGCGGCGATTCGCGAAACCGACGCCCCGGCGCAGGTCATTTGCGCCCGAATCGAGACCGTTCCGGTGCACGATGTGGATGTTGCGGTTGCCCGTGCCTGCGCGCCCTTGGCCAAATTGCTGGGTTTGGCGCGGCCTCTGCTGGCGCCCGGCGGTCGTGCCCTTTTTCTCAAGGGCCGCCGCGCCGAAGAGGAATTGACCGCGGCAAGCGAAGCCTGGACAATGACCTTGGCGCGGCACACAAGCCGTACCGATCCAGACTCCACCATCTTCGAAGCGAGCGATATCACGCCGTGTCCGTGACCGCCAACGACAGCGAACCAGTGGCCACGGCGAAGGTTATCGCCGTCGCCAACCAGAAGGGCGGGGTGGGCAAGACCACCACGGCCATCAACCTTGCGACGGCCTTTGCCGCCATCAACAAGCGCGCCCTCGTGGTCGATCTCGACCCCCAGGGCAATGCCAGCACCGGCCTTGGCATTGCCGCGGCGCGGCGCGAGCGCACCAGCTATGACGTGGTGATGGGCGAAGCGAGCATCGCCGATGCGGTGGTGGCGACGGAAGTGCCCGGGCTTTTCTTGATTCCCGCCGACGAGGACCTGGCGGGGGTGGAAATCGAGCTGGTGGCGGCGGAAGACAGGGTTTTCCGCCTGCGCCGGGCCATCGAGACGATCGCCCACGACTACGATTACATCCTCATCGACTGCCCGCCCGGGCTCGGGCTGCTCAATCTCAACGGTCTGGTCGCCGCAGACGGGGTTCTGGTGCCGCTGCAATGCGAGTTCTTTGCCCTCGAGGGCCTGAGCCAGCTCATCCGCACCATCGAGCGGGTGCGCCAGGGCTTCAATCCCGGGCTCGAGATGGAGGGCGTGGTGCTGACCATGTTCGACCGCCGCAACAACCTGTCGGAACAGGTCGCCAACGATGTGCGCCATTATCTCGGCGCCAAGGTCTTCGAGACCGTGATCCCGCGCAATGTGCGGGTCTCCGAGGCGCCGTCCCATGGCAAGCCGGTGCTGCTCTACGATTTCCGCTCCGCGGGCGCGCGGGCCTACATGTATCTGGTCAGTGAGATGCTTCGCCGCGACCAGAAAGCGATGGTGAGCGCATGAGCGCCGCCCGCGAGCGCGGTCTCGGGCGCGGTCTCGGCGCGCTGATGGGCGAGGCGGGTGCGCCCGCCGGCCATGAGCCGAGCACGCTCGCGACGGCCGATCTGGCGCCGGGCCCGTTCCAGCCGCGGCGCAATTTCGACAAGGACGAGCTCGACGCCCTGGCCGCATCGGTCCGTGAGCGCGGCATCATGCAGCCGATCCTGGTGCGCCCGGACCCGAATGCGGAAGGCCGCTACGAGATCGTCGCCGGCGAACGCCGCTGGCGCGCCGCGCAGGCCGCCCAGCTGCACGAGGTGCCGGTCATCATCCGCGACCTCGACGACCGCGACAGCCTGGAATTCGCCCTCATCGAGAACGTCCAGCGCCAGGACCTTGGCGCCCTGGAGGAGGCGGAAGGCTATCGCCGCCTGATCGACGAGTTCGAACTTACCCAGGAGACCCTGGCGCAGCAGGTCGGCAAGAGCCGCAGCCACGTCGCCAACATGCTGCGCCTGTTGAGCCTGCCGGAAAGCGTGCGTGGCATGCTCGACGAGGGCGCGCTCAGCGCCGGCCACGCCCGCGCCCTGCTGGCGGCACAGGATCCCGAAACCCTGGCCAAGACCGTCCGGGCCAAGGGCCTCAACGTGCGCCAGACAGAGACACTGGTGAAGCAGGCGGCGAGCGGCCTGGTCAAGGCGCTGGCGGCCAAGGTGCCGCGCAATCCGGATACGGTGAAGCTGGAAAAGGATCTCGGCGCCCGGCTCGGCATGCGCGTGACGCTGGTCGAGCGCGGCGAGGCCGGGGAGATGCGAATCCGTTATCGCAGCCTCGAGCAGCTCGACGACCTTCTAACTCGATTGCGTAACTAACGATTAGCTGCAGCGGTCAGGCGCGTCAACACCTGCCCGCAAACCGCCTCCGCCGGCAGTCCGGTGGTCTTGCAGTCGATCTCGGCCTGCAGCAGCAGCTCGAGCGCGGCCGCCAGGGTCGCCGCCGGCCAGCGGCGCAGCTGTGCCATGAAGGCGGGCTTGCGCTTGAAGAACAGCGGTGGTCGAAGCCTCGACAGCGCGCCGTCCGGATCGGGGCTGGCGGCAACGAGATGCAGCCGCAGGAAATGCCGTTGCACGGCACGCAGCACGCCCACCGGATGCACCCCGTCAAGATGCAGACGCGCGAGACTGCGGCCGACGCCGGCATGATCGCCGCCCGCCACTGCATCCGCCAGATCATCGAGGGTGACGCTGGCGCTGTCGCCAACCACGGCCTCGACCGCGGCCTCATCCACCTCCGTTGCGCCATCGCCGACATAAAGGGCAAGCTTGTCAATCTCGCGGCGGCTCAGCTTGCGGTCGCTGCCTAGCCTGGCAAGCAAGGCGTCGCGGGCCCCGGGCGTCGCGCGCAGGCCGTATTGCCCGAGGCTGTCGTCTATGACGTCCTGGAGGCTGGACGCGTCGTCGGCGTAACAGGCCACGGCGGCGGCATTGTCGGCGCTCTCGAAAAGCTTGCGCAGGCGCGAGCTCGGGGCAAGCTCACCGGCTTCCAGCACGACCAGGCTGTCGCCGGTCACGGCGTCAAGCCAAGCGGCGACGGCATCCGCGGCATCGTTGCCGGCGTCGCGCACGCGCACCACGCGCCGCCCGCCGGTCAGAGCCTGTGCTGCCGCTTCGTCCGCCAGCAGCGCACCGTCGCCGGCGATCGCCTTGCCCATGAGATCGGAAACGCGGAACGGGTCGCGCAGGTCGTCGACAACGGCGCGCGCCAGGCTTTCGCCCCGTTCCTGAACGAGCCCGCGGTCCGGCCCGTAAACCAGCACGGCCGCGATGCCGTCCTGGGGCTTGCGGCAAAATCCGTCCGCCCACCCGGCCGCAATCTTCATTGCGTCTGTCCGCGATCGAAGTAGAGGGTCAGGCGTTCGACGATCTTGCGACCGATCTCGCGCGTGGCACGGCGCCCGGCGCTTTGCTCGGCAACCAAAGTGGCGAAGTCGGCGGACTCGACGATGTTGTAGCTGGTCACGGTGCGCACGTCGCCCTGGTGCAGCACGCTGCCGCTGCCGCTTTCGGCCAGCACATACCGCGCATTGAGCCGGAAATCGTACCGTCTGACGAGGGTGTCGCGCTCGGTTACGAGCGCGGTGGTGTTTTCGTTCAGGATGACGCTGAGGCGGTAACGCGTGCGTGCATCGCCACCGCGCGGCGCCAGTTCCTGTTCGAGCAGGTCGGCCAGGTCCGGCCCGAGATCGCCGAGGATCGGCGATACCGCGATGCGGGCGAGGCTGGCTGCGATCTCGTCGCCGCCGCGCTCGCCGTGAAGCGGCTGGAAGCCGCACCCCGCCAGGGCTGCGGCAACAAGAAGTATGGCAATGCGCCTAGACCACCACATTGACGATACGGTTCGGCACCACGATCACCTTGCGTACGGCCTTGCCGGCGATCGCAGCGGCCACCTTGGGCTCGGCCAGGGCCTCGGCCTCGACCGCCGCGGGATTCGCGTCCGGCACCAGCTCCAGGGTCGCGCGCTTCTTGCCATTGACTTGAACCGGCACCACCAGGCGTTCCTCGGCCGTCAATGCCGGATCGGCTTCAGGCCAGGACTGGCGGCAAACGAAGCCGTCGTGGCCGAGGCTGCGCCAGGCCTCCTCGGCGAAATGGGGCATCATGGGCGCGACAAGCAGAACCAGGGTTTCCAAAGCCTCGCGCAGCACGACGCCACCAGCCTCGCCGGCGGGCTGATAGGCGCCGATGGCATTGGATAGTTCGCGGATGCGCGCCACGCTGCGATTGAATCGGAAGCGCTCGATATCGTCGCTTACCGCGGCGATGGTGCGGTGGGTGGTCTGTCTGAGTGCCAGGCTGGCGGCGTCGATGTCGCCGGGCATGGCACTGCCGGGCGCAGGCAGCGGGGCGCTCGGCTCGGTGATCATGCGCCAGAGCCGCTGCACATAGCGCCAGACCCCTTCGATACCCGCCTCGGTCCATTCCAGATCGCGCTCGGGCGGGCTGTCCGA